>JASHXZ010000288.1 GCA_030043285.1 Xanthobacteraceae bacterium
ACCCTCGTAGGCACCGTGGTTGGCGGCAACGAGCATATTGGCGTTTTCCTCGACAACGCGACGAGAAACGTTGTTCGTCTTCAGGTCGGGCAAGGAGTCGCGGGCTGGACCCTGCGCGACGTTCAATCCCGTACGGCCACATTCAAAAAGGACCAACGTCAGACCATGCTGGAGCTGCCGTCTCGTAACGGACGGCAGGAGCCGCCGCAAATCTTGGCGAATCAGCCCGCGCCACGGCCGTTGCCGGCCGCCGGGCGCGGTACGCCGCACAGACAAACCCGTCCGCCAGACGCCTCCAAGCGAGAATCGAGCGCACCAGTCGCTTCCACGCATGAGGACGGCGGTGCAGCCACAAGCAGCGGAACATGGCGTGACGGCGACGGGCAATTGATCAATCCGCCAAAATCGTCAGTACCTGTGGTGAACGCGGTCGATACCCCGGCGGCGGAAGGGGCGACGGCTTGGACCGACGGGGACGGCGAGACGATTGCCCCTCCCCCCTCTTATCGGGCCGCGAACGACGGACAGCCTCCAGCGCCGAAAGCTGCGAACTGGCGTGACGGCGACGGTCAGATGATCGAGCCTCCAGCCGAGTCGACAGGCTTTGGGGGTGGAAGATGGGTGGATGGCGACGGACAGTTTGTGTCCCCGCCATCAAGATAAGAAGCGCCGCTGGAGCGACGCTGCAGTTTCCTCCGGGCCGCTGAGCTCCCGAGAGCGCGGCTAAGTCAACGCATCAACGCGCTCGGTACCAGCCGACTGCCATTCGTTGAGCCGTTTTGATTTGCGCGTCAGTCATTTTGGACGCTATTGCATCACGCATCCTGGTTTTGAAATCGCCGTCTTCACCCACAGCCTGGGACGCGGACAGGTTGAGCCACATGTAAGCCAGCAGGTAGTCCCTGGGGACGCCCTCGCCCTTGTTGTACATCATGGCGAGCTGGTACTGAGCGAAGCCCTCGCCCTGAACTGCGGCACGATAGAACCACTTGGCGGCCAGATAGAAATCCTGCGGAACGCCGCGGCCGTTCAAATAAAGCCAGCCTAGCCGAGCCTCCGCGACAACGTTGCCCCGCGCCGCCCGCGCCTCGATGGAGCCGGCCGTTGCGTAAGGTGACAAAGCAGAGGCGACATGCAGGTGGGCCGCGAAGGCGCTGGTGCTACCGGCGAACATCAACAAGGCTATTGTCGCATAACGCCCAAAGCTAGCCATCGATGGCCCTCCCACGCGGTTTGTCGATCACCGCGCTGCCAGTCTACACCGTCGCTGCGTATTGTGCCACGCCGCTGCGCTGCAACTTCGTGGCAAACCGGAAGCTCCGGACGCGCTCTAGCCAATAGGTCAATCGTTCGACGATACCGTTGCCATCCCGATCGCCAATAGGACTAGAGAAAAATTCTCTGCACGAAGGTGGTGTCGAGGAGCCATGCCAGCCAAATGGCCGGCGCAAAGAACAACCCGAACGGCACACGCGTGGCGGCGGTGAACTTGCGGCCACGCAGCATGTCAAGCATTACCGCGGCAAGCGCAGATAGCGCCGCGATATCGATGGCAAGCGCAACCGCCGTCCAGCCAAGCCATGCTCCGGCAACGGCGGCGAGCTTGACGTCGCCGAGCCCTATTCCCTCGCGGCCGCGTAGCCACCGATAGAGAGTGCGAAAGGCAAGAAACAGCAGCGCCACGACGAGGCCGCGCCCCGCCGCGCCCGCCACGTTCGCTACCCACCGACCCGGCGGCGCCACCACCGCAGCCGCGGCAAGTCCCAGTACCAAACCGGCCAGCACCAGTTCGTTGGGAATCAGGAAATGACGTGCATCGATGACCGCAATTGCGATCATCACCAGGGCAAGTCCGGCGCCCAGAATACCCGACAATCCCGGTGCGGTCAGCAGGCTGACGACCATGGTGAAGAGCCCGGCGGCGCCCCATGCGGCGAGCGTCAGCGGCGAAGAAAAGACGCGGGAGACAATCCGCCTGATCTGTTCGGGCATTCGATCATGGTAGCGCGGTCCGTCCGGACCAAAAAGCGACTCAGCGGACGAATTGCGGATCTCGGAACAGCGTCGGTCCGGGCGGGAACGCATTGTCGGCCGAGCCGCGCAACTTGGCCCGCAATTCCTCCGCGACTTTGGCGGCATCGACGCTGTTCCGGATGATCTGCGGTTGGATAAAGACGATGAGTTCGGTGCGCTGTGTCGAGCGATCATTCGTGGAAAACAGGTCGCCGACGCCGGGGAGTTCTTCGAGGACCGGAATGCCATTGCGCGTGCGGGACTGTTGTTCGGTGATCAAGCCGCCCAGCAGCACCGTCTGTCCGCTGGCGATTGCAATCGCGCTCTTGATCTGCTGCTGCGATACCGTCGGAGTCAGATTCGCGGTGGTACCGGTGCCGACGACGCCGCTGACTTCCTGCTCGACGTCAAGCGTCACATTGCCGTTGATGTTGACCCGGGGCAGCACCCGCAAAATGACGCCGGTATTGATGTAGTTGATGGAATTAACGACAGTAGTCGAGGAACTGCTTGTAGCCGCAAGCACATTGGCGCTCCCAGTTTCGACCGGTACCTGATCGCCCACCAACAGCGTCGCCTCCTGATTATCGAGCACCACGACCGACGGCGACGACAGCACCTTGACGTCGGTGATGGCACGCAATGCATTGATGACCACGCTCGGATTTGCCTGCGAGCCCAGCAGGAAATTGCCGCCGGGCAGGATCGCAGCAAGCGTTTGAGGACTGATAGTGGCGCCGGTTGACGACGTCGACGCCGCCGTAGAGCCGCTGGCCTGAGTGTTGAAGCCGATCGATCCTTGGGGATTGTTGTTCTGGAGGAAATACTCGACGCCGTATTGCAGATCGTTGCTGAGCGTGACTTGGGCGATGGTGGCGTGGATCGCCACTTGCAGCTGCGGCCGGTCGAGTCGCGTGAGCGTTTGCTCGATGAGCCGGTAATTCTCCTGGCTGGCGTAGATCACCAACGAGTTGTTGGCGACGTCGGCCGCGATCCTGATGCCGGGTAGAATGATCGAGGTCGGTCCTTTCGCGCTCTCCGAGCCGAAGGCGCCGGTTCCGACGGCGCTACTGCCGGACCCACTGACGAGGCCCTGGCTGTTGCCGAAGCCACTGCCCAGGTTGCCGAGCTGAATCCCGGCGGAGCCGCCGCCACCGCCAGCCCCGACGGCTCCGGTGCCACTCTGGGCAGTGGCGGCCGCTCCACCGCCCTGTTGACCGCCGAAAATGCCGCCGCTCGACGCAGTGGCCGTACCTGAACCCGGCGCGATCTGGTTCACCGGAGACTCGAGACCTTGTTGTTGCCGGGCGCCGAACAAATCGCCAAGCACCTTCGCGATCGATCGGGCATCGCCGTAGCGCAGCCGATAGACGTGAACGGACGCGCCGGCGTTGTTTGCCTGGTCCAGGCGTTTGATCCAGATCGCGGCCTGTTTCAGGAGGTTCGGCTTGCGTGCAACGACCAGGACCGCGTTGAGGCGGGCGACCGGCTGCAGCGTGACCAGGGTTTGATTAAGGCCGCCCTCCCCGTTCTCCATGATTTTGTCGAGTTCCTTGATCATCTCCTCGGGTGCGGCGTTTTCCAAGGGATAAATGCCCACGGATTGTCCGCGCATCCAGTCGACATCAAAGCTCAATATGGTCTCGACGGCGGCTTTTCGGTCGGGGCCGTTGCCTTCCACCAGGATCAGATTATGTCCCACGTCGGCGCGCGCCATCCCGGCCTTGATGGCGAAGCTGTCGAGCAGTTTGAGAATGTTCTGCGCCGAGGTGTAACGCAGCGGCACGACGCTGATGCCGAAGCCGCCTTCTTGATCGGCACCAGCGGCCGTGGCGGGGGCGCTGCCAGCAGCGTCGCCCGACGGGATCAGCCGGTATCCATGGGCTCCGTCCGCGACCAGCACCACATTGCTCATGCGCAGCGCATTTTCGAGCACGGGAATGAGGTCGCGCTTGGGCACCGACCGGCCGGATGAGATCGTCACCGTGCCCTGCACACGCGGGTCGATGGTATAGCCGACCTTGAGAATGTCGCCGAGGATGACCTTTGCGACGGTCGTTACCGCAGTGTTCTCGAAATTCAGTTCATAGCCTTCGCCACTGTCGGACGCCTCCGCCGGGGCGGCCGCCATCGTGTCTTCATGGCCATAATAGCTGGCCCCCGCCGCCGGTGGCTGTGCAACTGCGGGTTGCGCAACCTGTTCGGGAAAACGAGGATCCAAATTGGTGCTTTGGACGGTGTCGAAGGGGTCGGGCTGATGCTGCAGCCCCTTATAGCCGCCCAAACTAGTCAGGTCGCAGCCCACAAGCAGGCCGCAGGCCAGACCCGCCGCGACGCACGTACCGACCGAACGGCGAAGATTGACCACCCTCGTACCACCGACTTACTATTGCACTAAATCTACCCCATTACCTCAAGTTTATGGAATTGGTGCGGCGTTAGTCAAGAACCCGACGGGTGTGGCGAGTTCGGCAATGAGCGAAGTCTTCTCCAGTAGAGCTTCCGATAACCTGCGCCGACGCGACCCGCCGCAGCCCGGCGATCTGTTGCAAAACTTCTATCAACGCCTGTGCGATCGAGGATTGCTGGCCGGCGACACTGCGCTCCGCTTCAACATCGCGGAGGCGCGTCGGAACGGCAAGCCGCTGCAAAAACTATGGCAATTGAGCGAAACCTCGGCCCAAGAGTTCGCCGACGAAGTGGCGAACTTCTTCGCCCTGCCCCGGTTTGGCCTGGCCGAGCTCATGGCGGCACCGTCCCTTGCGGACAAGTTTTCTCAACGTTTTCTGCGCGAGGCCTGCGTTTTTCCCTGTCAGGGCCGCGGCGGCAGCGCGCTCCTCGTCGTCGCCGACCCCACCGAAACGGCGGCGGTTCGCGCCGCGGAAATCGTTCTCGGCGGGGCGGTAGAGATCGCGGTCGCATCGTTCGAGGACGTCGCAACCGCGCTTACCAGCCGGCTGGAGGACAAGATCTCGCCGGAGGCCGCCGCGGCGCTGCAACGCGCCGATGACGACGTCGAAAGCCTGCGCGATCTGGCGAGCGGCGCTCCCGTGGTCCGGGCCGTTAACGATCTTCTGGAACGCGCCGTCGAATTGCGCGCGACCGACATTCACATCGAACCCTTCGAGACGCACCTCATCATCCGCCTGCGGGTCGACGGCCTGCTCCGAAACCTGCCGGTGCCCGCCGGCGTGCCGCCGCAAGCGATCATTTCGCGCGTCAAGATCTTGGCCGGCTTGAACATTGCGGAGCGCCGCCTGCCGCAAGACGGCGCCGCTCGTCAGCAGGTCAGCGGCGTCGACCTCGACATTCGCGTCGCCACGGTGCCAACCCAGCACGGCGAGTCGGCGGTACTGCGTTTGCTGCCGAAGAACCGGAGCCTGCTCGATATCGGCAAGCTCGGCATGGCCGGCACCGATGAAGCGAAGATCAGCCGGCTGCTAAAGCTGCCGCACGGGATGATCGTCATTACCGGCCCGACCGGCAGTGGCAAAACGACCACGCTGGCAACGATGCTCAGCATTCTCAACGACACCTCGCGGAAGATCCTGACCATCGAGGATCCCGTGGAATATGAGATCGAAGGCATCAACCAATCGCAGATCAAGCCGGCCATCGGATTGACCTTCGCCGCTGCCCTGCGCGCGTTTCTTCGTCATGATCCCGACGTAATCATGGTCGGCGAGGTGCGCGACCCCGAAACCGCCCACATCGCCGTGCACGCTGCCCTGACGGGGCACCTTGTGTTGACGACGCTGCATACCGAGACGGCCGCTGCGGCAATCCCACGGTTGCTCGACCTCGGCCTCGAGGGCTTTCTGCTGGCCTCGACGCTGCGCGGCGTGATCGCGCAACGTCTGGTCCGAATCCTATGCGATCGCTGCAAGCGCAGTCGCAACCTCGACCACCAGGACTTTGACGCCGATCCGCGATACGCCGCACTCGGTTTCCACATCGGGGAAACCATCCACGAACCGAAAGGGTGTGACCGCTGCGGCGGCACCGGTTATCGCGGGCGCAACGGCGTTTTCGAGATTATCGAAATGAATGAAGAAATTCGCGGCCTGATCGGCAAGAAGACCAACTCCCAGGAGATCGAGCGCGCCGCGCTAGCTGACGGGCTGACGACGATGCTGGACGACGCCGTTGCCAAGTGCCGCGCTGGGATCACCTCGCCGGCCGAGGCGCTGCGAGTCGTGGCGCTGCGGTGATGCCGTGCCGAACTTTCGCTATCGGGCGCTAACCCAGGCCGGCGAGATCGTCAGCGGCTCGATTTCGGCGCCGACGACGGCCGAAGTCGTCCGCCAAGTCGAATATCTCGGCCTGGTTCCCATCGACACATTGGCAGACAGTGGCCGGACGTCGTTCTGGCGCCTCGACCTTGGTTCGTTGGGCGGCCCACGCGGCGAAGCGGTCACAATCTTTACCCGCGATCTTGGCCTCCTGCTCAAGGCGGGCGCCAGACTCGATGCCGCGCTCGAATTGCTCGCAACCGACATGGATATTGCCCGGCTAGGCCCGGTGATCGGCAAGATACGGTCCAGCATTTTGGGCGGCGAGAGCTTTGCCGAAGCGGTGTCGCACCATCCGGCGGTTTTTCCGGCAATTTACGTGGCTCTAGTGCGGGTGGGTGAGGCTTCCGGAACGCTCGATCACATCCTCGAAGTGATTGCCGCGGACCGCGAGCGGGCGGAAGCGTTGCGCCGCAAATTCAGTGAAGCAATTCGCTATCCTGCCTTCGTGCTGTTTGCTGCAGGCTGCGTTTTGACTTTTTTCCTGCTGTTCGTACTGCCGCAATTCGCTTCGGTGCTGCGCGGATTCAAAGCCAAGCTCGATCCTATCGTCGTCTTCTTCCTCGACTTGTCGGACTTGGTGCGTGCGCACGGCCAAATCATAGCGTTTTCGGGTGCGCTCGCCATCGTGGCGGTTTGGCTATTGGCGCGGCGCGCGAGCACGCAACGCGCGGCGTGGAACGCGATGGCGCGAATGCCGCTTCTCAAGTCGCTGGTGGCGTTCAATACCACCGGCCTGTTTTGTCGGAATGTCGGCCTGTTACTCGGCAGCGGAACGACGCTTTCGGCGGCGCTACGCATTCTTATCGACATAATGGACCGGCGAGGCCAGCCCGAGGCATGGCAAAAAGTCGCCGATCGCGTTCGTCACGGCGGCAAGCTTTCTGACGGCTTGGCGGATGCCAAAGTGCTTCCCGTAGCCGCGGTCCGAATGCTAAGATTGGGCGAGGAGACGGGACAGCTTGCCAGCGTGAGCAGCCGCATCGCGGAGTTCTACGAGGCGAAGCTGCAGCGCAGCCTGGACCGGATCGTCGGCATCGCGGGCCCTGCCGCCATTATCTGCATCAGCGTCGTGGTTGGGGGGCTGATCGTCTCCGTGATGACATCCTTGCTGTCGGTGAGTCAGATCGTTGGCTATTGAGGGTACATGCACATGATCAGGTTTACGTCACTTGGGTCACGGCGTCGGCGCTTGCCGGCGCAGCGAGCCGCCGAGGCCGGGTTCACCCTGGTCGAGATGCTGGTGGTGATCACGATCATCGGTCTCATCATGGCTCTGGTCGCGCCACGCGTGCTCAACTACCTGTCGGAATCAAAAGTCAAAGCCGCCAAAATCCAGATCGAGAGTTTTGGTAGCGCCCTTGACCTGTACTACCTCGACGAAGGTCGCTATCCGACGACCTCGGAAGGGCTTGTCGCGCTGGTCCAGAAGCCGGAAGCCTCCCCAACCTGGAACGGTCCGTACCTGAAAGGCGCTGTCGTTCCGAGCGACCCTTGGGGCAATGGGTACGTGTATCGCTCGCCCGGAGAACACGGTCCGTACGACATCGTCTCGTACGGAGCTGAGGGCCATGAGGGCGCAAATGATATCACGAGCTGGACGCACTGAGGCCGGCGCGGAAGGATTCACGCTGATCGAGGTTGTCTGCATCCTCGCGATTATTGCGATGCTGGCCGCGATCGTGCTTCCGGAGTTTCCGCGTGCCACAGCGCTGTCCCGCATCGAGGGCTACGCGATGGAAACGGCGGTCCTGCTGAACGCCGATCACGATGCGGCGCAGCGCCAGCACCGCGAAATTGCGACACTGGTCGAGGCTGGTTCGCGGTTCATCCGATCAGGAGCGACGGGCGAGACCCTGCAATTTCCGAACGACGTCAGGGTCGATGCCTTGCTCGCCCAGCGCTGCAACGACCGGGCGGCAGGCGCGGCCATCCATTACCTGCCTTCCGGCATGTCATGCGGCGGCGTCGTGGCCCTGACGCGCGGGGGCGTCGGCTTCCAGGTTCGGGTCAATTGGCTGACGGGAGGGGCGGAGATTGTTCCGGTCAATTGATTCCAATCGACGCCGGCGCGCGCAGGGCTTCACCATGATAGAGGCGCTGATCGCGCTGGCTGTCATAGCCGTTTCGCTTGCCGCTATCGCTTCGGTCATCGCGGAAAATATCCGTGGCACCGAAGTCGTCGAGGCGCGCCTAGGCCTCATTCAGGCGGCGCGCGCGTTGCTTACCGCCCTGCCCGACCGCAATCAGGTGGCGCAGGGCGAATTGCGGGGCGAGATAGGGTCTGAGCGCTGGCGCATCGATGTGCTGCCATTTGTTGCCGATTTCGTCGATCCCGGCAAACCAACGGCATGGGTGCCGCAAACCATTGTGCTGCGCCTGCAAGCGCCGAGCGGCGAGATCATCCGCCTGGACACGGTCAGGCTTCGGCGCAACGACGGTGCCGGCAGATGACAGGCGCGCCGGACCAGTCGCGTTGCGCGGGATTCACGTTGGTCGAAGCGCTCGCTTCGACCCTGCTGATGACCATCATCTTGGCCGCGCTTGCCACCATCACGGCACAGTGGCTGCCGAGCTGGGATCGCGGTTTTGCCCGGCTGCAACGCGGCGGAGTCTTGGCGGCGAGCTTGGAGCGGCTGACCAACGATATCGCCGCCGCCCAGTACGTTTCCGCTGGCACCGCCAACGACCCACCGCTGTTCGACGGCAGCGAATTGTCAGTGACGTTTGTGCGAACCACGCTCGCCCCGAATACGACCACTGGGCTTGAAGTGGTTCGGCTTGCAGAAGACGGCAGTGAGCACGGGCCGGCTTTGGTGCGCAGCACGGCGCCATTACCGATCGGGGGTGAATCCTCATCGGAAAATGGCGACCTGCTGTTCGTAAATCCGGTCGTCATGATCCGCGCGCCTTATCGCGTGTCGTTTTCCTATGCCGGGCCTGATCGAGTCTGGCAGAGCACCTGGCGCGGCCAGGTAGCGCTGCCGCGCGCGGTGCGGATAAGCTTGCGGGACAACGCGACCTCGATGGTTCTTGGCGTCTCGACAAGCACGTTGGTCCATGCCGAACTACCGGCGCGCTGCACATGGGTCAGGACGG
>JASHXZ010000289.1 GCA_030043285.1 Xanthobacteraceae bacterium
GGGCGGCGGCGCTGCCTCGTCGCCTTTGCGCACCATCACCCATCGCACGTATTCGAGCACCGCGTCGCCGTCCTGGTTGGTGCCGGTGGTGCGCACATAGACGATGCCGGTCTTGCGGCTTGAATTTTCTTTCAAGCCGATCACCTCGGACAGTGCCGTAAGCGTATCGCCGGGATAGACCGCCTTGCGGAAGTAGCAGCCGGCATAGCCGAGATTGGCGACGGCGTTGAGCGACACGTCGGGCACGGTCTTGCCGAAGATGATGTGAAACACCAGAAAGTCGTCGATCGGCGCGCGCGGATAGCCGATCGCCTTGGCGAATTCGTCGGACGACTGCACCGCGAACCGCGCGCCGAACAGCCCGGTATAGAGCGCGACGTCGCCAACCGTCACGGTGCGCGGGGTGGCGTGGCGGATCACCTGGCCGATGCGGAAGTCTTCAAAGTAGTTGCCGGGACTGGTCTTGCCCATTGCTCGATCCTTGACTTCTCAGATCCTTGACGCCTCAAGTCCTTGGCGCCTCAAGAGTGCTTTCGCGAGCGCGCTTATTAACGCAGCGCCCCGGCGACGCAAAGCAGTGCGCGGGCAAAAAATTTCATGCCGGCTTGACGCCCGCCTGAAACCGGCAGCGCGGGCGGCCGTATCTCGTTGCGACGACGACCTCCGTCGCGTCGAAATGGCGGCCCCCGCCGCCGATCCAACAGCGACATCACTGCATCATGGAGACACTCATGTCCAAGCGTTTGGCTTTGCTTGCCGCTGCGGCGGTGCTGGCGTTCAGCGCGGCCGCGACCGTGCCGCTCTACGCCCAAATGTCGGAGAAGACCGTGACCGTCGGCGGCGCGCCGATGTATCCGTCGAAGAACATCATTCAGAACGCGGTCAATTCGAAAGACCACACCACGCTGGTCGCCGCTGTGAAGGCGGCCGGACTGGTCGACACGCTGTCCGGCGCCGGTCCGTTCACCGTGTTCGCACCCACCAACGCGGCGTTCGCCAAGCTGCCGCCCGGTACGGTCGAGACCCTGCTCAAGCCGGAAAACAAGGCGACGCTGGTGAAGGTCCTGACCTATCACGTCGTGCCGGGACGAATGACCGTCGCGTCGCTGATGAAGGCCGTCAAGGCCGGCGAGGGCATGGCCAGGCTCAAGACCGTGGCGGGCGAGGACCTCGTGGTCAAGGATGCCGGCCCCGGCAAGCTCACCATCACCGACGCCAAGGGCGACGTGGCGCAGGTGACCATCGCCAACGTGATGCAGTCGAACGGCGTCATCCACGTCATCGATACGGTGCTGTTGCCGATGTAGGCCGCGTTCGGCTCGAATCGCGCCATCCCTTTCCCGCCGGAGAGGGATGGCGTTTCTGACAGGAATGTGACCAACCGCGCGTGGCTTTTTTGTTATAGCTCCGGCGCTGCCGCGTTAATCGGAAAAGCACGATGACGATCGAAGCCGCCGCCCCTTCGTCCCTGGCGCCCGACGCCGCCGTACGGCCGCTCATCCACCCCGGCTGGGTGCGGGTGACCCACTGGATCAATGCGCTCGCCATGCTGATGATGATCGGCTCAGGCTGGCAGATCTACGATGCGTCGCCGCTGTTCGGCTTCGTATTCCCGCCGCAGATCGCGCTGGGCGAATGGCTCGCCGGTGCGCTGCTGTGGCACTTCGCCGCCATGTGGCTCCTGGTGATCAACGGCATCGTGTATGTCACTCTCGGCGTTGCGACCGGCCGCTTCCGCAGCAAACTCTTTCCGATCAGGCCGCGCGAAGTAGTTCGCGATTTTGTCGCAGCTTTGCGTGGCAAGCTCGCGCATGACGACCTATCTGTCTACAACGCGGTGCAGAAGCTGCTCTATGCCGGCGTGCTGCTCGCCGGATTGGTCATCGTGCTGTCCGGCATCTCGATCTGGAAGCCGGTGCAGTTCTGGTGGCTGACCGCGTTTTTCGGCGGCTACAACACCGCGCGCTACGTCCACTTCGCCGCCATGACGTCGATCGTCGCGTTCATTTTCGTCCACGTCGCGCTGGCGCTGATCGTGCCGAAAAGCTTGCGCGCCATGATCGTCGGCCGCTGAAATTTTTGCTGGAGTCCAAGCGATGCCCCGTCCGCGCAAACCAATTCCCGGCGTCGATGCAAAACAGTTGATCGGCGATGCCGGAAAGCTGCTGCCGGTGCCGTCGCGGCGGCTGTTCCTGCGCGGCGTCGTCAGCGTCGGCGCGCTTGCCTCGCTGACCGGGTGCGACATCGTCGACGGCCCGACCGCCGAAAACTCGCTGCGCGTCATTTCGAACTTCAACGATTGGGTCCAGGCCCGCCTGTTCAGCCGAACCACGCTGGCGCCGACCTTCCCCGAGAGCGACGTGATGCGGCCGTTCCGCTTCAACGCCTATTACGACGAGGACGACGCGCCGGAGGTCGACGGCGACACCTACAAGCTGGAAATCGGCGGTCTCGTCGACAACAAAAAGTCGTGGACGCTGCCGGAGCTCTACAAGCTGCCGGAAGTGTCGCAGGTCACGCGGCTGGTCTGCGTCGAGGGCTGGAGCGCGATCGGCTCGTGGCAGGGCGTCCGGCTGTCCGACTTCCTCAAGCTGATCGGCGCCGACACCCGCGCCAAGTACGTCTGGTTTCAGTGCGCCGAAGGCTATTCCAACACCATCGATATGCCGACCGCGCTGCACCCGCAGACCCAACTGACGCTGAAATTCGATCACAAGATCCTGACCAAGGCTTACGGCTTTCCGATCCGCATCCGCATCCCGACCAAGCTCGGTTTCAAGAATCCCAAATACGTCACCGCCATGTGGGTGCAGAACAACGACGCCGGCGGCTATTGGGAAAACCAGGGTTATAATTGGTTCAGCGGGTTGTAGGTTGTTCCGCTGAGAGTGAATCGTCATTGCGAGCGAAGCGAAGCAATCCAGGGGCCGAGTGCACCGACTCCTGGATTGCTTCGTCGCCCCTTCGGGGCTCCTCGCAATGACGGCGGTCGCGGGTGCCCGCGATTGTTATTGAAACCGCGGCGGCGGCACGTAGGTGATGAGGCGGGCGCCGCGCTGAAACGTGATGTAGCCCCATAGCCACGTCATGGCGACGACGAAGCGATTGCGCAGCCCGATCAAGAAATAAATGTGCACCACGCTCCAGAACAGCCAGCCGACAAAACCCTTGAGCTGAATCGGCCCGAGTTCGACGATGGCGGCGTGGCGGCCGATCGTCGCCAGCGCGCCTTGATTATGATAGCGGAACGGCGGCAGCGAGCCGCCGGCAAGCCGCGCTGTGATCAATCGGCCGACATAATCGCCCATCTGCTTGGCCGCCGGCGCGAGCCCGGGCGCCGCGCGCCCGCTTTCGTCGACCGCCGACGCGGTGTCGCCGATGACGAAAATGTTGGCGTGCCCCGCCAGCGACAGATCCGGTCGCACGATCACGCGGCCGGCGCGGTCGCGCTCCGCCCCCAGCCACTGCGCGGCAGGCGAGGCGACGACGCCCGCCGCCCAAACGATCGCGCCGGCATCGATGCGGCCGTGGTCGAGGTCGACGCCGCGCGCATCGCAGCGCACCACCGCGGTGCCGGTTTTGACCTCGACGCCCATCGCGGTCAGCGTGCGAAGCGCATAGGCGGAATGCCGCTCGGAAAAGCTCGAGAGGAGCCGCGGCCCGGCCTCGACCAACACGATCCGCGCGGTGCGGGGATCGATGCGACGGAAATCGCGGGCCAGTGTCTGCCGCGCCACTTCGGCAATGGCGCCCGCCATCTCCACGCCGGTCGGACCGCCGCCGACGATCACGAAGGTCAGCAGACGGCGGCGCGCCTCGTCATAACCGGCCAGCTCCGCCTCCTCGAACGCGGCGAGGATGGTGCGGCGAACGCGGGTGGCGTCCTCGATGCGCTTTAATCCCGGTGCGAACGCCGCCCACTCGTCATGACCGAAATACGAATGGGTGGCGCCGCTCGCGACGATCAGAAAATCGTAGCGGAACGGGCCGCTGCCGGTCTGGACCGTCTGCGCGGCGGTATCGATGCCGGTCACCTCCGCCATGTACACGGTTGCGTTGGCTTGGCGGCGCAGCATGTGGCGGACCGGCCAGGCGATTTCGGCCGGCGACAATGCGGCGGTCGCGACCTGATAGAGCAGCGGCTGAAAGCAATGATAGTTGTGCCGGTCGATGATGGTGACATCGACCGCTGCGCGGGCGAGCGTGTGGGCGGCCTGCAGGCCGCCGAAGCCGGCGCCCACGATAACGACATGCGGTCGCTCTTGCGGCATACGGAGCTCCTCGCTCGCGCCAGTTGCCATCGGACCTGTCGGCGGTTAGCAGTGGCCCCGGACCCCACCAATTTCAAGGCCCATCATGCCGACCCATAAGCTGCTCCTGCTCGCCGGCGACGGCATCGGTCCCGAAGTCATGGCCGAGGTGAAGCGGCTGCTCGCTTTTCTCGAACAGCGCCACATCGCTGACTTTGCGATCGAGGAAGGGCTGGTCGGCGGCGCCTGTTACGATGCCCACAAGGTCGCCATCACCGACGAGACGATGGCGCAGGCGCACGCCGCCGACGCGGTGATTTTCGGCGCCGTCGGCGGGCCGAAATGGGACAAGGTGCCGTTCGAGGCGCGGCCGGAAGCGGGCCTGCTTCGCCTGCGCAAGGATCTCGGCCTGTTCGCCAATATCCGCCCGGCGATCGTCTATCCGGCGCTCGCCGACGCTTCGAGCCTCAAGCGCGAAGCCGTCGAAGGCCTCGACATCGTCATCCTGCGCGAGCTGACCGGCGGCGTCTATTTCGGCGAGCCCAAAACCATCACCGATCTCGGCAACGACCAGAAGCGCGGCATCGACACCCAGGTCTACGACACCTACGAGATCGAGCGCATCGCCCGCGTCGGCTTCGAGCTGGCGCGGGCGCGCCGCAACAAGCTCACCTCGATGGAAAAGCGCAACGTGATGAA
>JASHXZ010000290.1 GCA_030043285.1 Xanthobacteraceae bacterium
GCGTCGCCTCGATGCCGGTGCGCGCCTTCCACATCTCGCCGGCGAGGTGCGGCGTGGTGCCGACGCCAGCGGAGCCGTAATTGAGCTTGCCCGGATTGGCTTTGCCGTAGGCGACCAGCTCGGCGTAAGTCTTGATGCCGAGCTGCGGGGTGATGACCAGGACTTCGGGCGACGTGTTGACGATCGATACCGTGACCAGATCCTTGAACACATCGTATGGCATCGATTTCTGCAGCGTCGGATTGGCGACGATGCTGGGATCGATCAGCACGATGTTGTAGCCGTCAGGCGCCGAATGGGCGACGTAATCGACGCCGACGATGCCACCCGCGCCGGCTCGATTTTCAGGAATGACCGGCTGGCCCAAAACTTCACCGAGTTTCTGGGCCAGCACGCGGCCGGAAAAATCGACAAAGCCGCCGGGCTGAAACGGCAGGATGAGATGAATCGGCCGCGTCGGATAATCGGCAGCCTGCGCCGGCGCCGCCGATACAGCGGCGAGAGCGAGCGCCGCGCCGAGCGCAATGCGGACGCCGAATGCGAAGTCTTTCATGTCGCCTTCCCCTGTCGATGACGCAGTGTGCGCCCGCTGTGTGCAGGCGTCAAAACTTGGCAGCCGCTCCGCCCTCCCGCGCCTGCGCGATCAGCGCGACGATCTTGTCGGGCGTGATCGGCATCTGCGCAATATGCACGCCGAACGGCGACAGTGCGTCCTCGATTGCCGAGATCAAGGCCGCCGCGGCCGGAATAACGCCGAGTTCGCCGACGCCTTTGACGCCGAGCGGATTGTGCGGCGCCGGCGTCTCCTTATAGAGCGCCTCGACCCGCGGCAGCTCGGTCGCGGTCGGCAATAGATAATCGGCGAACGTCATGGTGACCGGCTGGCCGGAGGCGTCGTAGCCCATCCACTCGAACAGCGCGTTGCCGACGCCATGGGCGATGCCGCCATGGAGCTGGCCCTCGACGATGACCGGATTGACGCGCCGCCCGGAATCCTGGAGCGCGACATAGCGCACGATGCGCACCGCGCCGGTATCGATATCGACCTCGACCTCGGCGCAGTGGCACGAATTGGCGTAGGCGAGCCGGTCGATGCGGAAGGTGGCGTCAGCGGCCAGGCCGGGATCAATGCCGGGCGGGAAGCCGTAACCCGGCGCGCCTTTGAGAATGCGCGCCAGCTCGCCGAGCGTGACCGACAATTGCGGCGCGCCCACCACCCGCACCTCGCCGTCGGCGAATTCCAGATCGTCCTCGGCGGCCTCCAGCACATGGCTCGCCAGCTTGCGCGCCTTGGCGGCGACGTTTTGCGCGGCGATGTGCACCGATGAGCCGGCGGTCACGGTCTGCCGGCTGGCGAAGCCGCCAAGGCCGAGCGCCGTGGCCGCGGTGTCGCCGGAGACGACGGTGACGTCCTCGGCGCGCACGCCAAACGTTTGCGCGCAGATTTGCGCCAGCGCGGTGGCGAGCCCCTGCCCCATCGCGGCGGCGCCGGTCGAAACAAAAATGTGCCCGGTCGGCGAAACCCGCACGCCGCCAAACTCGAACGGGCCGCAGCCGGTGCCCTTGACGCCATGGCCGAGCCCGATGCCGAGATAGCGGCCTTGCGCCCGCGCCGCGCGCTGCCGCTGTGGGAAGTCGTCCCAACCGGCGTGCCGCAACAGCTCGAGCTGACAGCCTGGATAATCGCCGCTGTCGTACTGCACGGTCTCGCCGGCCCGCGTCTTGAGCGGTTTTTCGTACGGCATTTTTTCGGCGGGGATCAGATTGCGGCGACGTACTTCGGCGCGATCGACTTTAAGCTCGCGCGCCAGCCGATCGAGCAGCCGTTCCATGGCGAACGCGGCCTGCGGATAACCGGCGCCGCGCACCGAGGAGACCGGCGTCTTGTTGGTGTGCATCACCGTGACGTCCATCGCCAGCGCCGGCACCATATAAGGGCCGGTCAGCGTGGTCGCCGAATTGTACGGCAGGTTCACGTCTTGCAGCGCGTAGGCGCCGAGATCGTGGACGAGCCGGCCGCGGACGCCGCGCACCCGGCCGTCGCCGTCAGCGGCGATCTCGATCGACCAATATTGGTCGCGCTCCTGCACCGCGTTGGTGAAATACTCGCGGCGGTCCTCGGTCCATTTGATCGAGCGGCGCAGCAAGGTCGCCGCCGCGACCACCGCGACATCCTCCGGATAGACGCAGAGCTTCGGTCCGAAGCCGCCGCCGACCGCCGGCGTCGCCACGCGCAAGCGGCCTTCGTCGAGCGCGACGTAATCGGCGAACGCGTTCATCAGGTCATGGGCTTTTTGCGTCGACGCCCACACGTTGGTGCCGCGGTCGGAAATCTCCACCAAAATGCCGCGGCACTCGATCGAGTGACCGGAGCCGCGATGGATCCAAAGGTCTTCGTGCAGCACATGTGCGGCGCCGGCGAAGGCTGCATCGATGTCGCCGAAGCCGACCCGATAGGACATGAGCTGGTTCGACGTGAGCTCGCGACGCACCGGCGAAGCCTGCGCGGCGTCGCGGCAGTCGGTCGCCGCCGGCAGCACGTCGTAATCGATGGCAACAACAGAAGCGGCGTCCTCGGCGATGTAGCGATCTGCGGCGATGACAATCGCGAGCGGCTCGCCGACAAACGACACTTCGCCATCGGCGAGCGCGAATGCCCAGCTCTGGTCGAGCCGTGTTCCGGAATTGGAAAAGCGCGTCATGCGCCGGTTCTTCAGAACCGGCGCAAGGTCATCGAGCGTGAGCACCGCGGTCACGCCCGGCAAAGCGCGCGCCGCCGCGGCATCGATAGCGCGGATCAGCGCGTGAGGATGCGGGCTGCGCACGAACGCAGCCGCCAACACGTCTGGCGAATGAAGGTCATCGACAAAGCGAGCGGTACCGCGCAACAACGGCTCGTCCTCAATGCGCCGGATGCGCGCGCCGATCAGTTCGCTCACAGGCTTCTGCTCGTCGATAGCGATGGCGCCGTGGTCGCGCGTCCGCGCGCGGCAGTCAAGTTCGCCGCCTGCTAAACAGCGCGACGATCTGCTGCCAGATGACGCGCGCGAGCAGCGACAGGCCGGAGATCGGTTGGGCCGCGGGCGGCATCGGCGGCGGCGCTGTGGGCGGCGCGTTTTGCTGCGGTTGACGCGGCGTCGTCGCGGCCGCTGCCGCAGACGCTGTTGTAGCGGTCGGCGTGGGCGTAGGCGCCGGCGCCGCGGCCGCCGGACCTTCGCTGGCCAGCTGGGCGCGCAGATTGCCGGCGAACTGACCGATGATTTGCGCCGCAGTGGCCTGGATCATGCCGACGCCGCGGCCGTATTGCGCCACCGCACCGGACAACATGAGATCGGTGTGGATCAAAACTCGCGAGCCGTCGCCTGCCGGTTCGATGTGGAACGTCGCGGTGGCATTGGCGGCACCCCGGCCCTTGGCGTCGCTGCCTTGCGCCTTGACCCGCGCGCTGCGGTTGGCGTCGTCAATCGAATCGATCTGCACGCGGCCGGCAAATGCCAGCGCCACCGGCCCGAGCCGCACCGCAATCTTGCCTTTATAGTTCTGCGCGTCGATGACTTCGCCCAGCTCCGCGCCAGGCATGCAGGGCGCGATGCGCGGAATGTCCATCAGCACAGCCCACGCTCGCGCAGGCGGCAGCGGCACATCGAATGAGTTATCGAATTCCATTACGCCTCGTCATTGCCGGGCTTGACCCGGCAATCCATGGTGAGATCGAGCGAACTGAATCGCTGCATGGATGCGCGGGTCAAGCCCGCGCATGACGAAGCAGAGTTTGTCACGGTCGCACTCCCACCATCTCGTCCTTGCCGATCGCATCCCAAATCCAGCGCGCGCAGGCGAACAGATGATCGTCTTCGTAGCGCTGGCCGACGAGCTGGATGCCGACCGGCAGGTTGTTGGGGCCGCGATGGGTCGGCAACGTCATGCTCGGCGTGTGCAGCGCGGTCCAGATCGCCTGCAGTTTCGGATCGCCGGTCGCTTCGAGGCCTTGCGGCGCCTCGCCAGACACACACGGCACCAAGAGCACATCGGATTTTTCGAACACAGGCCCCAGCAGCGCGCGGCATTCGTCGAGTCTTTTCATGCCGGCCACGTATTCGTCGCGCGAGATGGCGTGGCCATTCTCGATGTAGCGGCGCATTTGCGGCGACAGCTGGTCGCGATGCCGGTCCCAGGCGAAGGCCATGCAGGCGGCACGCTCGTAGAAGGCGACCGTCGAGCGGGCGACAACGTGCAAGCCGGTGAACGCGGCCGGCAACTCGAAATCGCGCACCTTGGCGCCGGCTTTGCCGAGTGCTTTCGCGGCGTGGTCCAAAGCGGCTTTGCTTTCGTCCTGCGCGGTGCCCCACAAATCCGTGCGCCACACTCCGATGCGCGGCGGCGCGCTCAATTGCACCGGCGCTTTCGGCGCCTGCATGCGCAGCACTGACGTCAGCAGTTCGATGTCGTCGATCGAACGCGCCAGCCAGCCGATGGTGTCGATCGAGTCGGCGGCCGGCCAGGTGCCGGCCTTGTTGATGGTGTTGTAGGTCGGCTTGTAGCCGAACACGCCGCAGAACGACGCCGGGCGGAGCACCGACCCGCCGGTCTGGGTGCCGAGCGCGGCGGGCACCATGCGGTCGGCGACGGCCGCAGCCGAGCCGCTCGACGAGCCGCCGGGCGTGTGCGCCGCGTTGTGCGGATTGGTGGTTTGCGGCGGCGCGCTGCCGGCAAATTCGCAGGTCGCAGTCTTGCCGAGGATGGTGGCGCCGGCGCGGCGCAGCAGCGCCACGCAGGCGGCGTCGGCTTTCGGCCGATGGCCGCGGTA
>JASHXZ010000291.1 GCA_030043285.1 Xanthobacteraceae bacterium
TCAGTACAGTGCCGGCCGCGAGCGCACCGGGAGAGGATTTCATGAACGAACAAGCCGTCAGCTTTACCTCGGCGGGCCTGCGCCTGCATGGCGTGGTCAGCGTGCCGGACGGCTTGCCCGCGGGCGAACGGCGCGCTGCGTTCCTGGTGCTGCACGGCTTCGGCTCCAACAGCGAGAGCCCGACCTGCATCGCGCCCGCCAAGGTGCTCAACGAGTTCGGCTACGTCACCTTGCGTTTCGACATGCGCGGCTGCGGCAAGAGCGAAGGCGAGTTCGGCCGCGTCATCTGCCTCGAACAGGTCGAGGACACCGGCAGCGCGCTCGAATTTCTGGCCAAGCATCCGAACGTCGATCCGGACCGCATCGCGGTGATCGGCTCGAGCTTTGGCGGCGCGGTCGGCGTTTACGCCGGCGGCACCAATCCGCGCGTCGCCGCGGTGGTGTCGAACGGCGGCTGGGGCCACGGCGAGCGCAAATTCCGCGGCCAGCATCCGACGCCGGAAGGCTGGGCCAAATTCACCAAGATGCTCGAAGAGGGCCGCGCCCATCGCGCCCGCACCGGCCAATCCCTGATGGTGCCGCGCCACGACATCGTGCCGATCCCCGATCACGTGCGGCAGAATCTGGAGCGCCAGGGCTCCCGCATGCTGGCGCCGAACTCGGTGGAAATGTTTCCGGCCGAGACCGCGCAGAGCATGTTCGATTTCCGCGCCGAGGAGGTGGTCGGCAAGATCGCGCCGCGGCCGCTCCTGCTCATCCACGCCGCCAAGGATTCGGTGACGCCGACCGAGCAGTCAGTCGAAATGTTCAAGCGCGCCGGCCAGCCCACCGAGCTGCACCTGTTCGCCGGGCTCGATCATTTCCTGTTCGCGGAAAAATCCACACGCGTCTGGAACATGCTGCGCCAATGGCTCGATGCGTATTTTCCGGAAAAAATGTAGCCCGGGTTGAGCGAAGCGAAACCCGGGGACGGCAGTGAAGCTTGCAACGCTGATCCCGGATTTCGCTTCGCTCAATCTGGGCTACACATCTACACATGATCGACTTCACGCCGTCGATCTCTGATCGGGCCGATTGCCTAATTCTTCCCTTGTGGGGAATGACACGTCGTTACTGGAGTCAACATTGAACGACACCATCACCGTCCCCCACCCCGAACTCCGCCGCTTCATCCGCGACGTGCTCGCCGCGCAAGGCGCGCGGGAGAGCGACGCCGGCGCGGTCGCCGACGGTCTGGTGTGGGCCAACCTGCGCGGCGTCGACGGCCACGGCGTGTCGCGGCTGCCGAATTATCTCGCCATCCTCAAGCGCGGCGAAATCGACGTAAAGGCGCAGCCGAAACTCACCCACGACCGGCCCGCAAGCTTCGTGCTCGACAGCTTCTTCGGCTTCGGCCCGGTCGCCTGCATGGCCGCCGCGGCGCTCGCGGTCGAGCGCGCCAAAAACATCGGCGTCTGCTTCGGCATCGTGCGCGAGACCACCCACACCGGTGCCATCGGCCGCTACGCGCAATGGATCGCGCAGCAGAATTGCGCCGCGCTCGTGCTCGGCGCCGGCCCGGCGCTGATGGCCTATCACGGCGCGCGCGTGCGCAGCATGGCGACAAGCCCGATCGCGATTGCAGTGCCGACCCGCGATGGCGTGCGCCTCCTCGACATGGCGACCGCCACCATCTCCAACGGCAAGATCCTTCAAGCCAAACAAACCGGCACGCCGCTGCCGGAAAACACCGTGCTCACCGCCGAAGGCGAGCCGACCACCGATCCAAACAACGCCGAGATTCTTCTGCCGCTCGGCGGCCCCAAGGGCTCGGGCCTCGGCTTCATGTTCGAGATGCTGACCAGCATCCTGGCGGCGGCGCCGATCCAGGCCCGCGCGCTCGGCCCCGAGCAGCGCAAGCGCCACGTCGCCAATCTGACCATGCTGGCGATCGACATCGAAAGCTTCCGCCCGCTCGCCGATTTCGAAACCGACGCCAGCACGCTCGGCGCCATCGTCAAAGCGCTGCCGCGCCAATCCGGCTTCGACGAGATCACGCTCCCCGGCGAACGCTCCAACCGCACCGAAGTTTTACGCGAGAAATCCGGCATTCCAATTCCGGCCAAGCTGTGGGGCGAGCTGGAGCGCATCGCGCAGGCGAATCGCGTGACGATGCCGGCGGTGTCGTAGGGTGGAACTCAGTAAGATTAGCCGAAGGCGTAATCCGCCGCGCGCTCACATCGATCAAGACGGCGGATTACGCTTTGCTCATCCGCCCTACGTGCCACGTGCTACGCGCTTGTCACGTAAATGCCACTATTTTTTGCCGGCTTTCTGCTTCAATTCCAAATCCAGAAGCGCCCAATGCGCAGTGAAATCGGCGCTAGTACCGTCGTTCTTCTGATCGATTTCGCGCAGGATCGGCGCCACACGCTCCGGCATTAAATCGACCAAATAGGCTCCCGCCGACGCACGAACACTGTCTTTGGAGCGATCAAGCAGCGCAGCGAGCGCACCCCGGCCGGGGCTGCTTTCGTCGAGCGCGTCGGCAATTGCGTTCATTTTCAAGACCAACTCGTTGGCGCCTTCAGTATCGGAAAGCTCATCACGGAGGGCGGCTCTCAGCGTCGCGGCAAATTCGAACGCCCGAACCAGCGAGGCGACACGCTCGTCTGGAGCGACTGCGTTCTGAGGATGGAGGATTGCAGCAAGGGCGGTCAATCCGTCGGACTTGATTCGATCGAGTTCGGCAAGGATCTCGAAGCCGGCACGCAGCGCGTGAGCCTGAGCAGCCGTGTCTTCCGACTCGAAGACAGCCTGATTGCTGTCGAACCAGGCATCGAGTTTCACACCTAAACGGGCAATAGTTTCCTCGGATTCCATAAAGCCTCCTAATAGCCGCCCTCAGTCGTTTCTCTTATTCGATAATGTGCAGCTTGCGAAGAATTCTAAGTCCTTCCTCGCGCTGCACATCGTAAGGCTGTGTCTGAATCCACTCGTATTCAGTCATGTTGGTGCCCTCCTTCTTTTGCGAATACTCCTCGTTAATTGCCTCGTGCAGTATGGTGGGTATGCGGATTATATTTTCAGTATTTTGCAATTGCTCGGGCGGGATGTTGTCTTTGTTCGCGCCGCCTTGCGTGACGATGTGGTGATATTGATATCCGTCGCCGGCAGGACCAAAGCGCTTGGTCAATAATTCTAGGTACAACGTTATTTTTGTGAACTGATCGTAGCTCGAAAATTGCTCATACCCATTCGACGAGACCTGAAGGTCCTTAAGCCGGTGTAGGCCCTCTTTTGCGAAATCAAGCGCGGCACGGGCGTCCGCCTGCAACCTCCGCAAATCACCGGCGGCGCCGACGATTTCGGCGGCTTCGGTGAAGACAGTTACTATCTGGCCTATAATTGGAATAAGTTCTCCGGTCGCCTTTGCCCCCATGCGCAGAGCTCTCAGCACAGCTATTCGCAGAGCGCGCCGCATTGCCAGGCGCATGACCCGTAATTTGCTTTCGCGCGGACTCCCGGCATCGGTGCGCTTGTTCGGCTCCTCATTCTCCGCCGTGCGCACCGACGACGATTCGTTGCCTTCGCCGTCGGTCGGGGCGAACCAGCCGGGATTCGGCGGCGCGCCGGTGCGCGGGTGCTTGGCCGGGTCCCATTCGGGATCCGGCTCTTCGCCGCGCGCGTATTTGATCAGCGCGTCCTCCGCCTCCATGCGGTCGCGCGCGGAAAAATCCGGCAGATCGGGGATGCGTAGGTGCACGGCAGCGATGCAGGCGAGGCACTGATCCTTGGCGTTCAAAGCCCTCGCGACCGCGCCGAGCCCGGACATGATTCGCTCGACAGCCGAGGCGTCGCCAAAGGCGCGGCTGAAGAGGCGTTCGATGTCGCACCGCTCGCGCACGACGAAGCATTCGTCGCGGCGCGCGATGAGCGGCGTGCGGCCAAGCAGCAGCCCGTCGGCCGTGCAGGCCAGCCCAAGATTATTTTCGCCGGCTGCGCAGAGCCGCCAGAATTGGATCGTCATGGCCAGGGGCATTCGCGCGATCCGAGATAAATGTAAAGATTATAGTGACGAACATCGATTAAGTCGCTGATTTTGAAGGGACTAAAATTACTCGGGGACGCTCGCGTTTAGCTTCCTTGAGCACGAAATTTTAGGTTATTCCGCGAATCACTGATGTGCGGGATCGGACGACCCGCCCCGCTGGTCGGCGAAATAAAAGTATCCCTAATCGAGATTATTTATTGACGTTAGTCCCCATTGATGATAGAGCGATTACCAGCCTGCTCATCAGGGGCGTCAACCGGTGGCGTACCGATTGATGGAGCAGGCGCGGTGCCTGCGCGCGGTTTCGCAAACCGCTCCCGGGCGGCTTCGGATCCCGACTCTCCGGCACTACGACTGGGGCGCGAGGAGCTCGCTATAAGGCGTTTGGAGCAGCCTCAAGCTGCTTTCGACCGCTCACAAGCGCGGCCCGAAGCTGAGCCGGGCCTAAAAAACCCGGCGAGTGCCGCGACGGAGCGCCGAGAGGCGAGCGCGCCCGAAGCGCATTGCGGCGGTAACGCCGTGATGCGTGGCGCGCGCCGCGCCCGGAGCATCGGCAGGCGGTAACGTCTGTCGGTGTGGCGTGGCTCGTGACTACGCGCCTGTCGGCGCTCCGCCCCCCTTTTATTTGTTCGGGGCGGCTTTCGTGCAGTGGCTTGGCATAGCTCGGACGCGAACAAAAAACGCGCCGCGAGAATGCCGCTCTGCGTCGTCATTGCCGGGCTTGACCCGGCAATCCATGCAGTGGTGCCGCTTT
>JASHXZ010000292.1 GCA_030043285.1 Xanthobacteraceae bacterium
ACCCCATCCGGCCGGCCGGAACGGCCGCCGCGTCACGGTCGACGCCCGGACCGCGAGCACCGTCGGGATCGCCCCGACCGGCCGCCGCGTGAGCAGGACCGGCGCCCGCCGCGGCCGGCTCGATTCGATCGCCGCGAACGCGAAAAAGCGCCCGACCCGAACTCGCCGTTCGCCAAGCTCGCCGCCCTCAAGGCGCAACTCGAGGCCGAGGCCAAGGAGCGCCACTGAGTGGCGGCCGAAATCGACCGGCAACGCATCGATCGCTGGCTCTGGCATGCCCGTGTGGTGCGTACCCGTAGCGCCGCGGCCGCACTGGCCGGTTCGGGTTACGTGCGGGTCAATGGCATGCGGATCGACGCGCCCGGTCGCATGGTGCGTGCTGGCGACGTCATCACCGTGGCGCTGGAGCGGCGCGTGCGGGTCGTCAAAGTGCGCGGTTTTAGCGAGCGCAGGGGTCCCGCCGGCTCGGGCGAGACGCTATATGAGGAACTGACGGGATGAGATTTGCCGCAAAGCCGAAGGAGGTGGCAACTTGCACGCCATTGACCCATGCGGTAGGAGCGGGTTCCGCCAAAAAGCGATTTAGAGTGCGCAGATGACCTACATCGTCAACGACAATTGCATCAAATGCAAATACATGGATTGCGTGGAAGTCTGCCCCGTGGATTGCTTCTACGAGGGCGAGAACATGCTCGTCATCCATCCCGAAGAGTGCATCGATTGCGGCGTCTGCGAGCCTGAGTGCCCGGTCGAGGCGATCAAGCCCGACACCGAGCCGGGCGCCGACAAGTGGCTGGCGCTCAACGCCGAATACGCCAAAGTCTGGCCCAACATCACGACCAAAGGCGAGCCGCCGGCGGATGCCAAGCAGTGGGAAGGCAAGCCCAACAAGTTCGAAGAGCACTTTTCGGCCAATCCGGGCGCCGGCGATTAGCGCGATAACAGCGAATTTTCGTTGTTAACTATTGTTAAGGATTACCGGTATGCGACGCTTTCGCCGCGCCATAAACCTTTGATTTTTGCGGAAAATGTGCTATAAGGGCGGCCATATAATGAGAAACACCCCCGATAGCGTGCTCCGCACGTAGGCGAAGCTAATTTGTCCGGGGATTTTCGAGGAACCGTCAAAAGAGGCGTGTGAACCACGCGAGAGCAGTGGCAGAGAAAACTCGTCGTCGTTCTAAGAAGAGTGCAGCCGGGATGACCCGGAAGGCGACAAAATCCTCCTCCCGCGCGAGCCGGAGGCCATCACGGTCCACGCATGCAATCACCCGGAACCGGGTGAGCGTGGCAAAGCCCGCGCAACGGCGCAAGCCGGAGGCGGAAGGAGCAACTTTGGGAATGAGCGTGAAGAAGACTACACAACGACAAGGCTTCAAGACCAACGAGTTCATCGTCTATCCGGCCCACGGCGTCGGTCAGATCGTGGCCATCGAGGAACAAGAGGTCGCCGGAGCCCGGCTCGAACTGTTCGTCATCAACTTCGTCAAGGACAAGATGACGCTGCGCGTGCCGACCGCGAAGGTCGCCTCCGTTGGCATGCGCAAGCTTGCCGAGACACCGCTGATCAAGCGCGCCCTCGAAACGCTGAAGGGCCGCGCCCGAATCAAGCGCACGATGTGGTCGCGTCGCGCCCAGGAATACGAAGCCAAGATCAATTCCGGCGATATCGTCGCCATCGCCGAGGTGGTGCGCGACCTGTACCGCTCGGAGACCCAGCCGGAGCAGTCCTATTCGGAGCGGCAGCTCTACGAGGCGGCGCTCGACCGGCTGTCGCGAGAGATCGCGGCGGTGCAGCGGATCACCGAGACCGAAGCGATCAAGGAGATCGAGGCCGCGCTCGCCAAAGGTCCGCGCCGCGGACCCAAGCCCGAGGCCGAAGACGAAGCCGTGGTGGCCGAAGAGGCCGCGTAAGCTCGTCCGCAGTTTTCGCTATCGACAGAAGGCCCGGTGCGACGCCGGGCCTTTTTCTTTGCGCACCAGGCGCGTTCTTTGCGGATCAAACGCGGCCGGTTCCGCCGGCAAAAATCCCCCGATTAGTCATAAATTAAGCTTCATTTGAAAGGACATAGCTAACCAACAGGGGATCGAGGGGGCGCCAAGCATGCGGCAGACGCGGCGGAAATCGGCTTGGCATGGCCGGCTCGCTCTGACCCTCGTTGCCGCCGGCATTGGCTACCTGATCGGCAACTGGAATGCGCAGGCGGTGCGCGGTTCGCAATTGCCTTCGGCCGCCCAAGCGGTCGCACTGCGTTTCCCCGACGACCTGAATATCGCTCCGGCACAGGCCGAGCCGGTATCCCACGCCGATACACCAGCGACTGCCACCATGGTGCTCGGCTCGACCGAACTCGCGCTGTTCGAACCGGAGCCCATGGTGCCGCATCCGGAAATGGCGCCGGCCCCGGCAGAGCCGCTCGCTGCAGAACCGGCAGCGCCGCCGCCCGTTGAGCCCGCCGCCGCTGCGGCCCCGCCGCCCAAACCGCCCCAGCTCGCCGGCATACCGAAGTCGCACCCGGCGGTGCCGCACGTCGCCGATCGCCCCGGCTACATGCTCAACGACGCGCAGATCGCCAGCATCAGGCGGCGCCTGCATTTGACGCCCGACCAGGAACAGATGTGGCCGGCGGTCGAAGCCGCGCTGCGCAACATCGCCTTTGCGAAATCGCATGAGGCGCATCGGGCCGGCGCTCGCCCCGGCGCGCTCGATCCGAACAGCAGCCAAGTGCAGGATCTCAAATCCGCCGCCATCCCGCTCCTGATGAGCTTCTCGTCGGAGCAGAAGGACGAAGTCCGCAATCTGGCCCACGTCATGGGCCTCGATCAGCTGGCGTCGGAATTTTAATGGCCCCGCGGCGTGGGCAAAATCGTTCGACGCAGTGCCCACGCAACTTCGTCTACCAGACGATTTTTCCCAACCCTACGACAAGCCGTAACGCGATTTGGCTTCCGGCAGCTTTGATGCCGGGCGCAAGGCGCGAGCGCATTTGGTCGCGATGACAGCCAACAGTGCGAACCAGAGCAGATCGCCCACTTCGAGCCCGTTGGCCATCACGAAACTGTATGGCGGATCGTAGAGGAAAAAAATCGCGCACGCGATCGCTGCCGAGGCACCGATCAAGGCCGCCACGCTGCCGTAGACCATCGCCACCAGCGCGATCAGCGGCAAATAGACGAAGATCGGATGATGCAGACCCGTCGTCGTCAGCTTCAAATAGAACAGGACGCTCGTGGCCGCACCAACGATGCCGAGCGACACCGCGACCGGCATCGCCCGTCGTTTCTTGGGCATACGCTTCCCCCCTTGGCCATTCGGCCTTGGTTTCATCATAGCGCAGCCGTTCGGGCAGGAACAGGTGGAAACGACGGGTTTCTCCCCCGTTTTGGGCGAGGGTTAAACGGGCTATTCGACGACGATTTTGACTTCGCTGCCGACTTTGAGCTTGTCGCCCGGGTCGAGCCCGTTGAGGACGCGAAAACGGTCGACCTGGCGGTCGGACACCGCCATTTTCGCCGCCAGTTTCTCGACCGTATCGCCCGGCGCGACTTTGACGACGCGCAGCCGCAGCGGCTTCGCCTCCTCGATTTCCGCGAGCGTCATGCGGCGGAAGGTGCCGACCGACTCGCGGAAGGTGCGGTCGGTCTCGGCATTGAAGCGCTTGGCGGCGAAGATGAAGCGATACACGTCGCTGCCGAAGCGCAACGCATAAAGCCTGAAATCCCATTCGTCGCCCTTGGCGGTCGCGGTCGCGCCCGGGAATCCATTGATGGTGATGTCCTGGACGCTCGCCTGGTCGATGTTCTCGATCCAGCCGGAGGTCAGATAGGCGGCAAGGCTCTGCTCCGCCGGAACCCGCACCACGTCGAGCCGCAGCGCCGCGCCGCCGCCATGCTTGACGCCCAGCACCGCTTGCGCGGTGTTGTCGAGCACAAAGCCCTCGGGTGCCGTAAAGGTGAAGCCGAGCCGCGGATGCAGGAAGCGCCGGCCGCGCACGAAACCTTCGTTCGGATCCTCACCGTAGACAATGCCGTCGATGTCGCCGAGGTAAGTATCGTGCGCCTGGGCACGCTGCCCCGGCGTGTCGTCGGCAGGCGGCTTGAACTGGCGCGCCGTGGCGAGCGCGTCGGTGATGCGCTGCGGCGTTGCCGGATGCGACGACAGAAAATCCGGCGCGCTGGGATTGATGGCGGAGGTTTGTTTCGATTTGAGCTCTGAATTGCGCTCGAGCGATGCCAGAAAGCGCACCGCGCCGTACGGATCATAGCCGGCGCGCGAGGCGATGCCGATGCCGATGGCGTCGGCCTCCAGCTCCTGCTTCTGCGAAAAGCTCGCCAGCCGCAGCTTCGATTTGGCCAGCGCCAGCGCGCCGGCTTCCGGATTGCTGACCACGTCGGTGAACACGCGGTTGGAAAGATCGGCGTCGCGGATCTGCTCCTCGCGCAACTCGGCATGACGGGCGATGACGTGGCCCATTTCGTGGCCGATCACGGAAGCTAACTCGGACTCATCATTGGCCAGCGCGATCAAACCGCGGGTCACGTAGAGTTGCCCGGTTGGCAGCGCGAAGGCGTTGACCGAACGCGAGTTGAGCATGGTGACCCGATAGTGCAGGTCGGGCCGCTCGGAAGCCGCGACCAAACGCTCGACCAGCTGCTCGACCATGGCTTGCAGCCGCGGATCGTTGTAGACGCCGCCGTACGTGGCGAGGATGCGCTGATGCTCGCGCAGCTCCGCGGGCGACAATGCGGCGTCGGCCGGTGCGGGCTTGACGGCCGGCGGCGCCGCGACCTGCGGCCCGATGGCGTCCGGCGCGACCGAGCAGGCGCCGAGCGCAAGTGCGGCCAGCGCAAAAAATGCTGCGCCGGCAGCAAAGCGGCCCGCATGGCCCGAAAAGAGTCGCCGTCCCCTCACCGCATCACTCGCGTCTCGTCGCGGTCGACCGTCTCGATCTGCTCCGGCCGGGCCGCCTCGATCCAAGGCGCGCGCCATGGGCTGCCGGCAAAACCGCCGCGCGCCTCGATGAAGCCGCGCACCTGCACCCGGCGGCCGGAAAGCCCCTGCACGTCAAGCCCCGCCGCCGCGAACTTACGCTCGTTTCGCTTCCGAATCGTGACGGCGAAATCTTCCGACCAGCGCCGCCCGAAATTCACGTAGAGCGTGGCGCCGCTGCCATGCACGGACACCACATCGCCTTCCACCAGGGCAAAGCGGCCGCGCCGCGCCAGAATGTCCGCCGGCTTGTCGGCCCGCAGCGGGTCATAATACGGATCGGCCCAAAGGCCAAGTTTTGCCTGGCGCGCCGCTTGTTCGCGGCGCAGCAGTTCCGCGGCGCAGGCCCGTTCGCCCACCAAATCGCCGACGCGGGCAAACCCTTGCGCCAGCAATTCGGCCTGCGCTGAACGCGACGGCGAACCCGCCCGCGCAATGTCCACGTAGGCGAGGACCCGGCCGTACCGATCGGAGGCAAATTCCGCCCGCCGCAGGATTACTGGCGCGCCGGCCAGCAGCGTTGCGAGCGCATCGCGGGCAGCCGCGCTGCTGATGGCAGGCACGACGGCATCTTTAACGCCGGTCTCGTTAGCGTGAGTGACTTTAGCGCCGGAATCCTGAACGGACGGCGGTGGCATCTCGATGCCGGCAAGGCGCACCTCGCGCCCGTCATCGAGCACGAAAGTGTAGCCATCGACGACCCGGCCGACGCTGCCGCGCCCGGTCTCCTCGCCGCCGCACGGGACCGAAGCGACCGCCGCCTTCGCCGCGCCCTGCGCAATCGCCGGACAATTGCCGATGAACGCCAATGCGGCCGCAACAGCCGCAGCCAAAACCGCGCCCCGCATACCCATCATGAGGCCAAAGCAAAGGCGCGAATGCGGCGGCACTACGGCGGTAAAGCTCGCGCGGCGCTCGTATTTATCACAGTGCATCCGAGGTTGCGTGGCGCCTTTCTGACCCAATTAAACAGGACGACCACAGCGTGCTATAGACGCTTTATTCGTAGCCGGCGTCATACACTCCTGATTCCGGAGATTTCCGATCGGTCCCGTAGCTCAGCCGGATAGAGCAGCGGTTTCCTAAACCGAAGGTCACAGGTTCGAGTCCTGTCGGGACCGCCAATTTGTGGATGTTTCTGCGAAGAGACGAAGTTTCTGTCTCTTTTTCGTCTCCCCCTAACAAGTCCGCAGCAAAGCGGCGCCCCGCTCAATCTTCAGACTGTCGATGGAAGGGGGCGTCTTGAAAAAAGTAGATGGGGCTATCGACGCTCAAAATGGCTTTGAGCCCATTGAGCTGCGCAGCAGTAAGCCGGGTCTTTCCCTGCTCGATCAGTTCTACCTCCTTCACAGTGAGCCCGAGTTCATCCGCCAACTCTCCCTGGCTGATCGATAGTTCCGACCGCCGCTGGCGGACGCGGTTGCCGATATACGAGTCAATGGGATTAGAGTTGTTGCGCGGCACAGTCGCTCACGGGACAGGTGCAACTATCGGCATGTTTACGGTATGGCCAATTCTGTGTCAGGGCATTGATATTGCGATATAATTTCTGATATTTATGGCCGATAAATTTGGCTTATCATCCCAGCATTCCCCGAAGCCCCTGAAAACACCCGGTATTTCTCTTGCAACACTATTGGCCATAGTGTTGCGCGGCCGTTCCAAGAAAGCCGACCTGAATGGGATGACGCTCTACACGAGCGCCGGAGCCCGTAAGTATTTGAACGCCGCCGAGCGGCAACGCTTCGCACGAGCCGTGGTGACGATGCAGCCCGAGCATGGGCTGTTCTGCCTAGTCCTCATGTGGAGCGGGTGTCGAATCTCAGAAGCCCTAGCGGTTACTCCCGTGGCGATCGATCGCGAGGCGGGTACGATCGCCTTCGTGACATTGAAGCGGCGCAAGGCTGTGGTCGTGCGACAAGTGCCCATTCCGGCTGAACTGGTCCAGGCGCTTACTGAAGTGTTCGACCTTGTGAAGCGGGAGACAGAACCCGCTCTCCGGGAAGTTCGGCTCTGGCGGTGGAGCCGAAGCGCCGCGTGGCGCTGCGTCAAAGAAGTTATGAAACGCGCGGGGCTCTCAGGTTCG
>JASHXZ010000293.1 GCA_030043285.1 Xanthobacteraceae bacterium
CCGTAGAACATCGCGTTCTCGGCTTTGGCGCCGACCAGCGACGCGGTCTTCAGGTCCGTCTTGTTGAGGTTGGCATCGGTGAGATCGGCCTCATCCAACTTGGCGCCGCCGAGCCTGGCGCGGTGCATCACCGCGTGAGCTAAATCCGCGCCGGTCAGGTCGTCGCCGGCCAAATCCTTCTGCTTGAGCGGCGCGCCGACCAGCGCACATTTCACGCATGTCCTGCTTTGGCCGGCAAGGAATTTCGCCGCGTCTTGGGCGCGCACCGGAGTCGGTCGGGCCGCGGTCAACAGCGCGGCGACCAGCAATAGCAAGCCACTGGACGTTCTGACGTAACGGCAGGCAATCATGCGGTCTGTGGGGCTTTCGGTCTTGCTGCAGACATAGCGGCAACGCTGCTACGGTGAAGAGACGGCGAGATTGTACCAGTGCAGCGCATCGACACTGAGGACGCGCTCGCTGCCGTCGAACAGCTTGGCGACGCGGCCGCCCGACGCCTTGAAGTCGAAGGTCTTGACGCGATCCTTCACCGGCACGGTGGCGTTGCGCATGATGTCGAGCCCCTGATCGATCTTCCAGATCTGATACGTGTTGGGATCGGCCGCGGAAAAGAACTTGGTCTCGGCCGAGAGCTTGCGGGCGACGCCGCGCTCATAGGTCAGGTGCAGCGCCAAATGTTCGCCGTCACCGCCGGTGAAGTCCCAGGTGTCCTCGTTTTCGATCGGGCCGCCGGCAGCCGCATGGGTCGAGCGCGCAACGTGATAGCTAGCGGCGGCCTGATAGACCTTAAACGGCCCGGGCGCGTTCTTCGCATTATTGGTAATGCCGTCGACCACCATCTGGCCGACCATTTCGTTGCCGCCGGTTTTTTTGATTGGCGAGGCGAAATACACCATCTGCTCGGTGCCGGCCGGCGCGCCATCGGGCTTGTCGATGTCGACGCGGTCGACGAAGATCAGGCGCACGTTGCAGTCCTTGGCCGGGCCCGCGGTTGCGACGAACGGCTCCCAGCCGTCAGGCAACAGCGCCTTGAGCGCCGCGGGAGAAACCGCCAGGTCGAGCTGCATGCGCACTTCGGCGCTGTGCTCGAGCAGGGTTTGGGCGTGCGCTGCCGCGGTGAGCCCGATCAAGGTGGTGAGAGCGGCGCCGATAGCGGCTGCGCCGTTTGCGCGCATTGATTCCTCCCGTGTGGCCGTTCGGACCTGACGTCGACGTGCATCCTAAACGAAATCACCGCTCTGCGGCCATGCCGAATCGGCGGGGCCGCTTATCGTCGCCGATCGTTCAATGGGTGCGGATGTTCACGCCATCATCGCGAATCGATCTGGACGGTGGCGGTCATGCCGGCGGCAAGCTGAACGCCGTCCGGGACGGTATCGATGTGGACGCGGACCGGAATGCGTTGGGCAAGCCGCACCCAGGTGTAGATCGGGTTGACGGTCGCCACCCCCTGATTGTCCGGCTGCGCGTTCGAAACATCGATGGCGCGGGTGATGCTGTCGACGTGGCCACGCACGACCTGATTGTAGCCCATCAGTTTTATTTCGGCCGGATCCCCGACATGGATCGGCGCCAAGTTGGTCTCTTCGAAATAGCCGTCGACCCAGAACGAGTCGGAATCGACAAGGGAGATGATGTTGGTTCCGACGTTGGCGTAGTCGCCGACCTGCGTCAACAGGTTGGTCACGTAGCCGTCGACCGGCGACACGATGCGCGTGCGCTCGAGATTGACCTGCGCCTGGTGCAGTTGGGTCTTGGCCTGGGCGAGCGTAGCCTCGGCGCTCAGCTTCTGCGCCTTGAGCGCTTCGAGTTGCTGCTGCGCCAGATTGAGGTTGGCCTGGGCGGTCTTTGCCGTGTAGGCTTGATCTTCGGCCTGCTGGGCGGCGATCGATGTCTGGCGCTGCAGGGTCTGGTAGCGCTTGAGATCCATCTGCGCCTGGTCCAGCTGCGCCTGGTTGACGGCGATCTGAGCCTGCTGGACCGTTATCTGCGCGTCGATATTCTGGACGCTCGCCTGCGCCTGCTGCACGGCCGCTTCGTTCTGGCTGACGGCGATCTGATAGTTGATCGGATCGATCACCATCAGGAGGGCGCCCTTGCGCACGTATTGGTTGGCGACGACCGGCAATTCGACAATGCGCCCCGCGACCTCGGCCGCCTTGGTGATCACATAGGCGCGCACGGTGGCATCGCGCGTCCACGGCGCCACCATGTAGACGTTCCACATCGTCCAGCCGAGCGGCACCGCGACGACGATCGCCAGGAGCGTGATCAGAAACGGCATGATCCGCCGGCGCCGCGGCCGCATGACGGCCATGGCCGGGTCGGGCGGCGACGTCGGATCGGGGGCGGCCAGCTCGGGAGAGGCAACGGCGGGAAGTTTCTTCGACTCGGTGTCGGCGCCTGGTTTTGTTTCAGTATCAGACATGACGATCTCAGCTTGCGACGATAAGCACCATCGACGACAGCACGATCATATAAACGGCCGCCATGAACAGCGCCGGATGCCAGACGTGGTGCAACAGGCCGAAACGGGCGACGAACCGCCGCATTGCGATCGTAACGACCCAGGCTGCGACCAGCATCACCGACATCGGCGAGACGTAGACGCCAAACAAATTGACCTCAGCGAACCTCATCGGGTGTCTCCGCTGTTGAAAAAGTTGCCGTATTGGGTCAGCGCCTCCGCGAGTACGATAATGCTGCCACGCGCCCGCAGCACGGTTTCTGTCGCGGCGCGGTCGCCAACACGGCCGGCCAGCGCCGTATCGAGGCGGGCCAGATGGGCGGTCGCGCGCGCGCTGTTGCCGTCTGCCACCGCAGCCAGCGCCGGTTCGAGATCGGCCTCGGCGCC
>JASHXZ010000294.1 GCA_030043285.1 Xanthobacteraceae bacterium
GAATGCCGATGAGTGGTATGGCGCCTTCCAAACTCCGGTCGTGGAGCGCCGTCGATCGCAGCGGATTTCTCTGATCGTTGCTGACTGACATTTATGAATCTTGATCCAAACGCGGATTGCGGCGTCACCTACGCGGTCTCCGACCAGATCGCGCGCATCACGCTCGACCGGCCGCCGGTCAATGCGCTGAGACTCGACATGATCCGCGGCGTAGTCGCGGCGTTGCGGCGCGCCGCGGCTGATGAGGCCGTGCGTGCGGTGATCCTGACCAGCGCACTGCCGCGGCGCTTCTGCGCCGGGCTGCAGCTCGATCTCGTTCTCGGCCAAACCAGCGACGCGATTCGCGAGCTCGTAGGCGCGCTTTACCTTGACCTGCACGACGCCCAGCGCGAACTCGGCAAACCCTCGATCGCGGCAGTCGGCGGCGCCGCGCGCGGCGGCGGCATGACGCTCGCGATTTCTTGCGACGTCATCTTGGCCGGAGCGAGCGCGACCTTCGGCTATCCGGAGATCGATATCGGCGTGCTGCCGGCGATCCACTTCGCGTATCTGCCGCGCATCGTCGGCCGGCATCGCGCCTTCGAGCTGATGTTCAGCGGCCGCAGCTTTGGCGCGCAGGAAGCGCTCGAGCTCGGCCTCGTCAGCAAGGTCGTCGCCGATGCCGAACTCGCCGAGGCGGCTTACGCGCTGGCCAAAACATTTGCCGCCAAATCGCCGGCGGCGACGCGCCTGGGCCGCGCCGCCTTCATGCGGCAGAACGATGATGGCGAGCGGCAGCGCATTGCCGATGCGGTCAAGGATTTCTGCAGCGCCGCGACCGGCGACGCCGCCCAGGAGGGCATTCGCGCCTTCTTTGAAAAGCGCAAACCGAGTTGGCAATCTTAAGGGAAACCTGACGCATCATGAACCTGCAGCTCAGCATCGGCATCACCAACAACCCGCGCACCTGGCCCATCATCGACGGCACGGTCAAACCGGACGGCATCGATCTGATCCCGACCGTGCTGCACCCGTCCGAGCTGTTCTGGCGGCAGCTGCATTTCGCCGAGTTCGCGGTGGCGGAAATGTCGTGCTCGTCGTTCATGATCGCGCTCGGCCGCGGCGATACGCGCTTCGTCGGCTTGCCGATCTTCACCACGCGGCGGTTTTTCCACACCAGCATCCTGGTGGCGCGCAAGGCCGGCATCGACAAGCCGGCCGATCTCAAGGGCAAGCGCATCGGCGTGCCCGAATACCAGCAGACCGCGGCACTGTGGGGGCGCGGCGTGCTGCAGCACGAATTCGGTGTCACGCCGGCCGACATCGAGTTCTGGATGGAGCGCACGCCGGAGAAGAGCCACGGCGGCGCCACCGGCTTTACGCCGCCGCCGGGCGTCGTCGTCAAGCAAATTCCGGCCGACAAGAGCATCGGCTCGATGATGCTCGCCGGCGAGCTTGACGCGGCGTTGCATTATCTGTCCGGCCGCAACCTGGTCGATAGGAGCCGCGCCGATCTCGCCAGCCATCCCGACTTCAAATATCTGTTCCCCGACCCGATCGCCGAAGGTGTCCGCTATTACCGCAAGACCGGATTATTCCCGATCAACCACCAGGCGGTGGTGCGGCGCGACATCTTCGAGAAGGCGCCGTGGGTGGTGCTCAATCTTTTGAAGGCGTTCAATCGCGCCAACGACATCGCCAACGCGCAACGGGTGGAGCACGTCGACTATCACCTCGCCGCCGGCTTGCTCTCCGGCGACGCCAAGACGCCGCTTCTGCATCACGGCGTCAAGGCGAACCGCAAAGTGATCGAGACCATCGCGCAATATTCGCTGGAGCAGGGCCTCACCCAGCGGCCGATCAAGATCGACGAGCTGTACGCGCCGAACGCGCTGGAGTCGTAAAGGATCGTAGGCTTTCCGGCAGATGATTAGCACGTTTCTTGTCGATCAGAGAAAGCCGTCGATCGCAATGGCGGCCTTGTGTTTCGAAATGATTTTTGTGTCAAGGGTCTCCGACCGCCGAAGGCGGCGCTTCGCGCCCTTGACACAAAAATCATTTCGAAACTTTTGCTGCCATTGCGATCAACGGCGTACCGCGACCAGCCAGAATCCGGACTGATTACATGAGCCAGATCACGCGCTCTGCCGGACCGCCTTGCTGCCGGCGCCGGCGAGCTTGTTGACGAGGTCGCTGTCCTTGGCGAGGTCGGCGGCGCGGCCGTCGTAAACGACGCGGCCGTCGTCAAGCACATAGGCGCGGTCGGCGATCGACAGCGACAGCGGCGCGTTCTGCTCGATCAGCAGCACCGAAAGCCCGTCCTCGCGCATGCGCCGCACCACGGCCATAACCTCGCGTACGATCAGCGGAGCGAGACCTTGCGACGGCTCGTCGAGCAGCATCAGCCGCGGATTGAGCAACAGCGGCCGGGCAATCGCCAGCATTTCCTGCTCGCCGCCGGACAGCTGGCGGCCGAGCTGTGAGCGGCGCTCGGCAAGCCGTGGAAACAGCGCCAGCACGCGATCGAGCGTCCACGCCCCCGGACGCGCCGGCGGCACTTTGAGGTTTTCCAGCACTGTCAGGCTGCCGAAAATCTTGCGCCCCTCGGGCACATAACCGACGCCAAGCCCGGCGATGCGATGAGCCGGCCAGTGCGTTGTGTTTTTGCCGAATATCTCGATCGTGCCCTGGCGCGGCGGCGTCAGCCCGGTCAGGCTGCGCATCGTCGTGGTCTTGCCCGCGCCGTTGCGGCCCAACAGCGTGACGATCTCGCCCTCGTTCACCTCGATCGAGACGCCGTGCAGGATGTGGCTCTTGCCGTAGAAGGTGTGAATGTCGGCGGCGCGCAGGATCGCGGTCATTCGGCTTCCCCGAGATACGCGGCGCGGACACGGGGATCGGCCGAAATCTGCTCGGGCGGGCCATCGGCCAGCACGCGGCCGCGGTCGAGCACCGTGATGCGTTGCGCGATGTCGAACACGATGTCCATGTCGTGCTCGATGAACAGCACGCTGACGCCCTGGTCGGAATGCAGCCGGCGCACCAGATCGACCATATGCTCGGTCTCGCTGTCGCCCATACCGGCGGTCGGCTCGTCGAGCAACAGCAGCCGCGGCCCGACGCTGAGCGCCACCGCAACCTCGACCACGCGCTGGTCGCCATGCGCCAGCTCGCCGACGACGCGGCGCGCCTTGTCGTTCAGATTGACGATGCCGATCAGCTCCTCGACGCGGGCGTTGACCGCAATGCGTTCGCTCCGCCCGATCCACGGGCGGGCATTGAGCCCGCGCGCAGTCTCGACGCCGACCCGGATGTTGTCGAACACCGACAGATCGGGAAGCACTTCGGTGATCTGAAACGTGCGCACGATCCCCTTGGCGACCCGATGCGCGACACTGCGTCGGGTGATGTCTTCGCCGTCGAAGATGACGCGGCCCTGGCTCGGCGGCAAAAGCCCGCTGATCAGGTTGAAGAACGTGGTCTTGCCAGCGCCGTTCGGCCCGATCACGGCGCGCAGTTCGCCTGCCGCCATGCCGAACGTCACGTCGTCGACGGCTTTGAGCGAGCCGAAACGGCGCGACACGTTCTCCATCTGCAGGAACGGCGGCTCTGCCGCAATTTGCGGCCCGGCCGGCTGCGCGGCCGTTGCGGCCTCGGGGGCGGCTGCGGCACTCATGCGATTTTCGTCCGGCGCTCGAAAATGCCGAACACGCCTCGCGGGAACAGCAGCACGATGAGCACGAAGATCAGGCCGATGAAGGTCATCCAGTTGCTGGTCAGGCTCGACAGATAATCCTGGGCGACCACGAAAATGATGACGCCGACCAGCGGGCCGAAGAAGCTGCGCATGCCGCCGAGCACGATCATGATCACGAAATCGCCGGACAGAATCCAGTGCAGGTCCTGCGGCGAGGTGAAATTGAACAGCAGCGCGTTCAAGGTACCGGCGAACGCGGTGATGAACCCGGCAATGGCGAAAGAAGCCCAGACGTAACGCTCCGGCCGCACGCCGAGGAACTGCATGCGCCGGCGGTTTTCCCGAATGGCGACCCAGGTATGGCCGAGCGGCGATTGCAGCAGCGTCCACATCACGGCGACCGCCAAGGTGAAGCAGAGCAGAACCAGGTAATAGAAATTGATGTCGTTGAGCGGCACGACAAACTTGCCGAAATGAATGGGCTGGCGGCCGAATCCGGCAAGACCGTCTTCGCCGCCGGTGAACTCGTTCCAGCGCACGATGACGAAATAGAACAATTGGCCGATGGCGATGGTGATCATCGCGAAATAGATGCCGCGCCGGCGCATCACCAGCGGACCAAGAATGGTCGCGGCGAGACCGCCGACCACCGTGCCGACCAGGATCGCCAGCGGTGTACTGGGCACGAGATATTTCAATGTCATGCCGGCGCCGTAGCCGCCGAGCCCGAAATAGGCGGCTTGGCCGAACGACAGGCCGCCGGTGAAGCCGAGCACCAGGTTCAGGCCCATGGTGGCGATGGCGTAGATCAGCACCTTGGAGCCGAGCTCGGTGTAGCCGCCGATCAGCGGCAGCCACCACGGCAACGCGATCAGGGCGATCCACATGGCCGCGATCGGGGCCGCGCGTTTCATTCGAACAAACCTTCTTCACCCAACAGGCCGCGCGGCCGAACCGCCAGCACGATCAGCATCATCAGGTAGATGACGGCTTCGCTGGCGGCCGGGTAATAGGTGGTGACGATGCCGGCGGCCAAGCCGATGAGCAACCCGCCGAGCACGGCGCCGAACAGGCTGCCGACGCCGCCGATGATGATCGCCACGAAGCTCGGCATGATCAGGCTGTTGCCCATCGGCGGGGTCAGACCCAGCACGCCGGCGGCGAGCACGCCGGCCAGCCCGGCGAACAGGCAGCCGAAGCCGAAATTGAGCGCACGCAGCTTGTAGATATTAACCCCGAGCGCAGCAGTCGTTTCCAGGTCGCGCGTGCCGGCACGAATGCGAATGCCGAGCAGCGTATAGCGCAGCAAGAGATAAAGTCCGATCGAGGCCGCAGCCGTTATGCCGATCACGAACAGCCGGTAGCCGGTGATGAAGAAATATGTTTCGCTGACCGGCGAATTGATGATGTCGGGCACTTCAAGCGGCAGGCCCTGCGCGCCCCAGATGGTGCGGGTGAGGTCCTCGATGATCAGCGCAAGACCGAATGTCAGCAGCAGGCTGTAAAGCGGGTCCGACCGCTTGTAGATCGGCCGGATCAGACCGCGCTCGACCACAAGGCCGATGACGCCCGCGAGTAACGGCCCGACGATCAGCGCGCCCCAAAAGCCGAGATACGGGCTGAGCGTATAGGCGAGGTAAGCTCCGATCACCAGGAAGCCGCCGTGCGCCATGTTGATTACGGAATTGAGACTGAGAATGAGCGCCAGCCCGAGCGCCATCAGGGCGTAGAACACGCCCTGGATCAGGCCATTGAAGGCGTTGAACAGCAGGAGCTGCATTGCGGCTCAAGCCCTTTTCAAGACAGTTCTCTTTAAAACAGCGCCGCCCGAGAACGCCACGCCGCCTTAAGCGACGCGGCGCCCTTGGGCGCGCCGATGCGATATCCGACCCTTAAGCTTTATAGTCGAGCTTGCAACCGGTATCTTTGACCGGCAGCGCAATCTTGTCGCCGGCGACGATATCCGCGACCTTGAACAGATGCGGATAGACGCCGTCCGGCAGGTCCTCGCCGGGGAATTCGCTCGACATGAGCTGATGGTCGCCGGGTCGGAAATAAACCTTGTTGGGCTGCAGCTTGATTTCGTCCGGCAGCTCCAAACCTTCAAGCGCGCGCGCCACCTTGACCGGTTCCAGCGATTTCGCCTTGGCCACGCCCAAGCCCAGGGAATGCAGGCCCGCATAGCCGAACCAGGTGCGGGCGCTCGGATAGCTCCCATCCGCATGCGCCTTCTGATAGGCTGCGACCCACTCCTTGACATGCGGCGTGTTGGGCTGATCCCACCACCATTCCAGCGTCCACCAGCCTTGCCGGGCTTCCTTCGGCAGCGCGCGCAGCACTTCCAGCTCGCTCAGCCCGCCGCCGATCGGGAATTTCTTCATCAAGCCGAACTGCGCGGCCTGCTTCATGCAATTGACCAGGTCCTGACCATCGGTGAGGTTGATCAGCACGTCGGGCTTCGCCTGCTCGGCCTTGATCAGATAGGACGAAAAGTCCGTGGTGCCGAGCGGGGAGAGCGAGTTGCCGAGCACGGTGCCGCCCAAATCCTTCAGCAATTTGGCGTAGGATTCCTGCAGCGTGTGGCCGAACGCGTAATCGGGCGTGATGAAGTACCACTTGCCGCCGAATTTTTTGTACAGCGTGCCGGCAAGACCTGCTGCCAGCATGTAGGTCGTGGTGCAGATGCGGAACGTGGTCCAGTGGCATTGGCTGCCGGTGACCGGATCGGTGTGGCCGCCGGTCACCATGTAGAGCATGCCCTTGTCGTGGGCGACCTGGT
>JASHXZ010000295.1 GCA_030043285.1 Xanthobacteraceae bacterium
GCCAAGACCGATTACTGGAAAACCGGCCATTCCTACATGAAGCGCCGCGTCAACCAGATCGGCGCCATCGCCGGCTTCGAAAAGTCCGGGCATTTCTTTTTCAACGAGCCGTTCGGCCGCGGCTACGACGATGGGCTGATCTTCGCGCTCGCGGTCTGCGACATGCTCGACCGCAATCCCGACAAGAGCATGGCCGATCTGAAAAACGCACTGCCGAAAACCTGGTCGTCGCCGACCATGTCGCCGCATTGTGCCGACGAGGTCAAATACACTGTGGTCGACGAGGTGGTGAAGCACTTCTTGGCGGAGCAGAAAAGCGGCGGCAAGGTCGCCGGCCAGCCGATCCGCGATCTCGTCACCGTCAACGGCGTGCGCGTCACCGTCGAGGACGGCACCTGGGGCCTCGTTCGCGCCTCATCCAACAAGCCGGAGCTGGTGGTGGTGGTCGAAAGCCCGGTCTCCGAAGCGCGCATGCGCGACATGTTCAAGGCTGTCGACGCCGTGCTGCGCACCCACAAGGAAGTCGGCGAATATAACCAGACGATATGATTTTCTTATCCTTCCCCGCGAAAAGCGGGAGGAAAGATCAAACCTCCTGGTAAACGTCCATCTCGGGCGCGCCGGGCACGATGGTGCGCCAGGCCTGCAGGTAGGTCTGCATGCGCACGTCGCTGGCGAGGCGCTGGCGGTTGAGTTCCCACTCTTCGTGCGCCTCGTATTCGATGACCTGGATGAGTTTGGCCGGATCGTCGACGTTCTGCAACAGCCGCACCTGGGCGTTGCCGAACATCTGGTAGAACGGCGCCGCCGCCTTGATCATGGCGGCAAGCTGCTCGGAGTTCGCGGCCGGCAGCGTGAAGCGCAGGTGAAGCGTGCGGCGGACTGTCGTGCTTTCATTGCTCATCACTTGCGTCCTTCAGTTCACCGTCATTGCGAGGAGCAAAGCGACGAAGCAATCCAGACGGCGCGGCAGAACCGGATTGCTTCGCTTCGCTCGCAATGACGAGAGGGCATCGACATTTGACAACGCGCCAGCGCCGTCCCGGATCGCACCTCACTTGAAGGTATCGCGATATTTGTGACCGGGATAGACGCCGAGGATTTTCAGGCTGTTCGGCTGCGCGACGAATTGCAGTTCCTCGAGCGCCAGTTCCAGCGCGCGATCCTTGGGGTGGCCCTGCACGTCGACGTAGAACTGCGTGGCCGCGAAGCTGCCGTTGACCATGTAGCTTTCCAGCTTGGTCATGTTGATGCCGTTGGTGGCGAAACCGCCGAGCGCTTTGTAGAGCGCGGCCGGAATGTTGCGCACCTGGAAGATGAACGTGGTGACGACGCGCTTCTCGGCACGGCCCGCCCATTTCGGCTGCTTCGCCAGCACGATGAAGCGCGTGGTGTTGTGCCGCGCGTCGGCAACGTTGCGCTTGAGGATTTTCAGCCCGTAGATCTCGGCCGCAAGCGTGGTGGCGAGCGCCGCGCGCGTGAGGTCGCCGGCTTCGGCGACCTCACGCGCGGCGCCGGCGGTATCGGCCGCGACCACGGCCTTGACGCCGAGCTTGCGGATGATGTTGCGGCACTGGCCGAGCGCGTGGACGTGGCTCTCGACGGTGCGGATCGTTTTCAGGCTCGCGCCGGCCGGCGCCATCAATTGATGCTGCACCGGCAAAAACCATTCGGCGACGATGTGCAGCCCCGATTGCGGCATCAGATGATGGATGTCGGCGACGCGGCCGGCCAGCGAATTGTCGATCGGGATCATGCCGAGCGCGGCGCGGCCGGAGCGTACCGCGGCGAGCGCATCCTCGAACGTCGGGCACGGCAGCGGCTCGTAGCCCGGATAGGCCTCGTTGCAGGCGATGTGCGAGTTGGCGCCCGGCTCGCCCTGAAATGCGATGCTCCGCCGCCGCTTGCTGGGTCGCTTCATGATCGGCTCGTTAACATGGCGCGCGCGGTTTCCAAATCCTCCGCGGTATCGACGCCGAGCGGCACGGTATCGACGATGGCGGCGTCGATACGCATGCCGGCTTCAAGCGCGCGCAACTGCTCGAGCTTTTCGCGCTGTTCCAAGGGCGACGGCGGCAGCTTGACGAAGCGCTCCAGCGCGGCGCGGCGGAAAGCATAAAGGCCGATGTGGTGGTAGAGCGGCCCCTCTCCGGCCGGCGCCGTGGCGCGGGTGAAGTAGAGCGCGCGCAGCCGCGCCGGGCCGACCGGCGTGCCGACGAGCTTGACGACGTTGGGATTGCCGCGCTCCTCGGGTTTTTTGATCTCGGCCGCCAAGGTGGCGATGTCGACGCTGCAATCGTCATGGAGCACAGCGACAGCGGCGACGAGGTTTTTGGGTTCGAGCGTCGGCAGATCGCCTTGCATGTTGACGACGATGTCGGCGCGGCGGCTGGGATCGATCTTGTCGAGCGCCTCGTGGATGCGGTCGGTGCCCGAGGCGTGATCGGAGCGCGTCAGCACGGCGGCGCCGCCTCCGTTTTCCACTGCCGCGGCAATCGCCGGCGCATCGGTCGCGACCCAGACCTTGCCGAGTTTTGCCGCCATCGCACGCCGCCAAACGTGCACGATCATGGGCACGCCGGCGATGTCGGCAAGCGGCTTGCCGGGCAGCCGGGTCGAGGCCATGCGGGCGGGAATGAGAATGAGACTATCGGGCATCGGAGCAGCGCCAGCCGCCCGGTTATACGGGTTGCCAGTGGCGCGGCAAACCGGCTATTGGTGCCCCGCCCTCCTCCTGCTTTTCCCGCTGCGGAGCCTTTCCTCGATGGATTCCTTCGAAATCAACAAGATTCTCGGCGCGCTTTTGGGAACGTGCCTGGTGCTGCTGGCCGTCCATATCGCCTCCGGCGCGATCTTCGCACCGCCCGTCCCAGCCAAGCCCGGCTACGTGGTCGAGGTGAAGCAGGAGCAGCAACCCGGGCAGCCCCCCGCGGCGGCGCCAGCCGCACAGCCGATCGAGACCCTGCTGGCCAGCGCCTCGGTCGAGCGTGGCGCCCAGGTCGCCAAGCAATGCGAGCTCTGCCACAACCTCGGCAAGGGCCAGGGCGCCAAGATCGGCCCGGACCTTTATGGCGTCGTCGGCCGCAAGGTCGCCTCTGAGGAGGGCTTCAATTATTCGTCGGCCCTCAAAGCCAAGGGCGGCACCTGGACCTTCGATGCCCTCAACCCATGGCTGACCAATCCGCGCGCCGATGTGCCGGGCACGCTCATGACGTTCGCCGGCATCTCGAACGAGCACCAGCGCGCCGACGTGATCGCCTATCTGAACTCGAACTCGGACAATCCGCTGCCGCTGCCCAAAGCCGCGCAAGCCCAGCCGGCCCCGAACCAGCCGGCTGCCAATCAGGCGGCCGGCAATAACCCGCCGGCCAATGGCACGAAGCCGCCGGCGGCCCCGCCCGCCGCCAACGGACCGGCGCCGGCGCCGGCCCCGGCGAAATAAGCCCCGCGACGTCGCGGCCCGACGAAGCCGCGTTCCCCGCACGGGGATGTGAAGGCATTTCGTCGCGCCGCCGCCGTCCCACGCTGGCGCCGCAATCGAAAACCACATAAGCACGCGCATCGCCCCGGCCTCGGGCGCGGCTAGCCGCGCGGTTGGTAGTGCGTTCCGCTATGCCCTTGCAGCTTGACTGGAGAACCGGGTGAACCGCCGATCCCTGCTTACATCCGCCTTGCTTGGCCTGCTCGCAGAGCGGGTCGGCCCGCCAATCCTTTCGGCCGCCGCTGCCGCACCGGAACAGCCGGCCGGGGGCGCCTGGCGGCATGGCGTTTCGCTGTTCGGCGATCTCAAATATGCCGAGGGTTTCAAGCAGTTCGACTACGTCAATGCCGCCGCGCCCAAGGGCGGTGCGGTGCGACAAGTGGCGATCGGCACTTTCGACAGTTTCAACATCGTGGTGGCGGGCGTCAAAGGCAACCTGGAAGGCGGCATAGCGTTGATCTACGACACCCTGCTGGCCCCCGCGTTCGATGAGGTCGCCAGCGAATACGGGCTGATCGCCGAGGCCGCGCGCTACCCGGACGACCACTCCTGGGCTACCTACCGGCTGCGCGCCGACGCCAAGTGGCATGACGGCAAGCCGATCACGCCCGATGACGTGATCTTCTCCTTCAACGCCTTCAAACAATACAACCCGCAGCGTGCCGCCTATTACCGGCACGTCACCAAAGTGGAACAGACCGGCGAGCGCGAGATCACTTTCAGGTTCGACGCACCGGGCAACCGCGAGCTGCCGCAGATCGTCGGCGAGCTGTACGTGCTGCCGAAGCATTGGTGGGAGGGCACCGACGCTTCCGGCAAGAAGCGCGACATCGGCGCCACCACCCTCGAGCCGCCGCTCGGCTCCGGCCCCTATCGCATCAAGAGCTTTTCGGCCGGCCGCGACATCACCTACGAGCGCGTTCCGGATTACTGGGCGCGCGCGCTCAACGTCAGCGTAGGCCGCAACAATTTCGACGCGCTGCGCTTCATCTATTTCCGCGACATGACGGTGGCGCTCGAAGCTTTCAAGGGCGACACGGTCGATTGGCGCGACGAGGGCAGCGCCAAGGACTGGGCCACGGCCTACGACTTCCCGGCGGTCAAGGAAAAGCGCGTCGTGCTCGAGCAGTTTCCGATCACCAATGTCGGAATCATGCAGGCGTTCGCGTTCAACATCCGCCGCGACAAGTTCAAGGACCCGCGGGTGCGGCTCGCTTTCAACTATGCGTTCGATTTCGAGGAAATGAACCGGCAGATTTTCTACGGTCAATACAAACGCATCTCCAGCTACTTCGAGGGCACCGAACTGGCTGCGACAGGGTTGCCCACCGGCCGCGAGCTCGAAATTCTCCAATCGCTGCGCGACAAGGTCCCGCCGGAGGTCTTTACCAAGCCCTACACCAATCCGGTCGGCGGCACTCCCGAGGCGGAGCGCAACAATCTGCGCCAGGCCGTGCTGCTGTTACGCGATGCCGGCTACGAGATCCGCGACGGCAAGCTTACCGACGCCAAGACCGGCGAGCCCTATGCGGTCGAGTTTTTGCTCAACGATCCGAGCTACGAGCGGATTCCCCTGTTCTACAAGCCCTCGCTCGACCGGCTCGGCTTCACCACGACGGTACGCACGATCTATGACGCCCAATACCAGAACCGGCTGCGCGCGTTCGATTTCGACATTATCATCTACAACTGGGCGGAATCGCTGTCCCCCGGCAATGAGCAGCGCGACAATTGGGGCTCGCAGGCCGCCGACCTTCCCGGTTCGTCCAACGTGATCGGCATCAAAAATCCGGCGATCGACGCGCTGATCGATCAGGTGATCTTCGCCAAGAGCCGCGGCGATCTGGTCGCAGCCACCAGGGCGCTCGATCGCGTGCTGCTGTGGAACCATTACGTCGTGCCGCATTGGAACTATCCGTACGAGCGCAGCGCGCGCTGGGATCGTTTCGGCCGTCCCGGATTGATGCCTAAATACGGCATGTCGGCGTTTCCAGATGTGTGGTGGTGGGACGCCGCCAAAGCCGCGAAGGCGGGAAGCAAATCGTGACGCCACTGTTCGGACCGCATGACTGAAAAAGGTCATCTGACGCGCCGGCGCGTTCTCGTGGTCGCGGCGGGTGCCGCAATGGCGGGCTCCGCGGGCGGCGGCGTGTCGGTTGCCCGCGCGGCGCCCGACATCGAGTCGCATGGGCTTTCGGCGTTCGGCGACCTCGCCTATCCGCCCGATTTTCCGCATTTCCGCTATGTCGATCCGGGCGCGCCCAAGGGCGGCGCGTTTTCCCAGATCGGGCCCGATCGGCTCTTCAATCAGAATTTCCTCACCTTCAATTCGCTCAACAGCTTCATCCTCAAAGGCGACGCGGCGCAGGGCATGCAGCTGACCTTCGCCACGCTGATGGTGTCTTCGGGCGACGAGCCGGACGCCATGTATGGACTGGCCGCCGCGAAAGTCCGCCGCTCGGCCGACGGCCTGACGTATGAATTTTTCCTCCGCCCCGAGGCCAAATTCCACGACGGCACCGGGCTCACCGCCCAGGACGTCGCGTTCTCGCTCAATATCCTGAAAGAAAAGGGTCACCCGCTCATCAGTCAATCGCTGCGCGATTTTCTCGGCGCCAAGGCCAATGGCGACGAGTCCGTGGTCGCGACCTTCGCGCCGAAGCGCGCCCGCGACGTGCCGCTGTTCGTTGCCGGGCTGCCGATTTTTTCCCGCGCCTATTACGCGCAGAAGCCGTTCGACCAGTCGACGCTCGACGTGCCGCTCGGCTCCGGCGCCTACAAGGTCGGCCGCTTCGAGGTCGGACGCTACATCGAATACGACCGCGTCAAGGACTGGTGGGGCGCCGATCTGCCGGTGAGCCGCGGCCAGAACAATTTCGATACGCTGCGCTTCGAATATTACCGCGACCGCGACGTCGGCTTCGAAGGCTTCACCGCGCAGAATTATCTGTTCCGCGAGGAATTCACCTCGCGCACCTGGAAGACGCGCTACGATTTTCCGGCGGTGCAGGACGGCCGCGTCAAGCTCGATACCATTCCGGACGATACGCCGTCCGGCGCGCAGGGCTGGTTCATCAACACGCGGCGGCCGAAATTCGCCGATCCGCGCGTGCGC
>JASHXZ010000296.1 GCA_030043285.1 Xanthobacteraceae bacterium
CCGAACGGCCATTTGCCCATGCCCTGGTCGAGTTCGTAGGCGCGCGTGAAATGGTGATCGATGCGGCGCTGCAACGCCGACCACTGCGGGCCATTCGGGTCACGCATCGCCTTCCTCATCAGCCGGTACGCGGTCCGGCGGTGCCAATCTCGACGAAAGCGTCGCCACCACTGCTTCATTTTGGGATTTCCCCAACGGACCAGCCATTCGGCCAGTTCGTACATTTCACTAATGTGCTGTTCGTCAGGCTCGCCGCCCGCCATCGCGACATCGAATGCCGCCCCCAGCGCCGCGCTGGCCTGGTTCAATCGGTCGATGGTCCAGTACTGGCCGGCGTCCAGGTATTTCGCCATCCGCGGCGAGCACCGGAACAGCGTTTCGATCGCTTTGTTTCGGTGCTTGCTCGGCAACAGGCGCCGCATCGCGCCAGCCGCGCGGATGCCATAATCGGCGCTCATTTTCGGGTCACCGTTGACGGCAAAATATTTGCACTTTTGGTTTCGTGACATTTTATGCATCCGTCCGTAGCCTCTTCGGCATGACGCACGGACGCGAACACAACAGAGGATGCGAAACCAGTTGGCAACGGATCGGTGATATTGTTGCGCGGCTGCTCCGGGTCGAACGGCAGCAGTCCCATGAATTGGAAATGCCGGTCACACCCCCGGATCGGCAGAACCGCGGCCCCGGAACGGCGATATCCCCCACGCCATGTCCGGGGCCGCACCCCCCTATCGATGCGGGAGTCGAGCCGGGAGGAGGCCCGACCCCCGCGGCCGGCGACATCCGCGAAGGTAGATGCGGCCGGCAATGCTAGTTCCTCCCCTCGATCCCGCGGACATCGCGCGCGGCGATCCGGTAGTGCAGATACGCGAGCGCCCAGGCGATGCCGTAGCTCGTGACCGCGGCACAGAGGCATCCGGTGATGATGGCGGCCGCGGTCATCGCCCGCACACCGCGTTGATCGCCGCCACCAATTCCTCGGCGAGGTCGGGTGACTTCCGGTGTGTTTTGGCGACGAAGACAAATGCCTCGGCGCAACCGGAGCAAATCCATGCCCCGCTACCGCGGGCATCCGAGCCGAACAGCAGTTCCACCTCGGATTTCGGGCGGTGGCAGAAACTGCAATGCGGGAGGGTGACAACTCCGTCGCGTAAACGCGCCGGCTTCTCAGGCAAGCTATGCGGCAACCCGCTGGCTTGGCGCCTGAAGGCCGTGTCCCGGCCCGAATCCCGCTCGCAGGAGAACAACACGGGCCGCCGCGACATCTCGGTCCAGGACGCATCCGCACTCACAGCGATGCGTCCTCTGCGCGAGGGTCTTCGGCTTGATCGTGCCGCACTCCGGGCAGGTCTGACTCGTGCCGCGAGGATCGACCAGCGCGACCACTGTACCGGCGCTTGCAGCCTTGTACTGGACGTGTTGGACAAGTTGGTTCCAGGCGGCGTTGTGGACGGACTTGGCGAGCATCCCGGCCGCCAGTCCCTTGATGTTCAAGTCCTCGAAGGCGATGTGCGAATGCTCGTCCACCAACTTGCGGGACAGCTTGTGCGAGAAGTCCCGCCGCTGATTGGCGACATGCGCGGACAGTCGGGCAACACGGGCCTTGGCCTTGCGCTGCCGGCGGCTGTTGCGGTGCCTGCGAGCAACGGTACGCTGTGTTCTCCGCAGAGCCTTGGCGGCGCGTGTCGTGAACTGCGGCGTCGGAACCGTCTCGCCAGTGGACAGCGCCACCAACGAAGTGAGGCCGACGTCGATCCCGACCGGGCTGAACTCGCGCTCGACCGGTTCGGCATCCGGCAGCTCGATCTGGAAGCAGACGAACCACTTCCCGGCCTTGCGGCTCACCACCGCGGCGCCGAGTTTCGTGCCATCCGGCAACGGCCGGTGCCACTTCACCTTGATCTCGCCGGGGATACCGACAATGCCGAGCTTCTGGCTCTTGCGCAGCGTCAGCCCGTCGCCTACTCGGAAGTCGGCGCTGTCGAAGCGGGCTTTCGGCCGGAAGCGCGGGAAGCCCGGCCTGTCGCCGCGCTTCACCCGACCAAAGAACGCCGCAAACGTCTTCTCCAGCCGGCGCAAAACCTGCTGCTCGGCCGAGAAGCTGTACCCAGCCAGCCGTTCGTCCGCCTCGCGCACGGCCTTCAACTCGGCGGCCTGATTGCCGTAGCGCAGACTGATGCCGCGCCGCCGGTAGGCTTCGATCCGCTGCTGAAGCGCGGCGTTGTAGAGATCGCAGAAGGCGCCGAGCATCCCCGTCAGCGCGACTTCCTGCGCCGCCGTCGTGAACAGGCGAAACTTGTAGGAGAGCACCATCTATGTGCCCTTCTGCGATTCGATGTAACGCCGGATCGTGGCTTCCGAAACCGCGCCAACGGTCGCTGCGAAGTAACTGCGGCTCCAGAGCGTCGGCAGCCGCGAGCGCAGCGACGGGAACTCCAGCCGCAGAGCCCGGCTGGTGCGGCCTTTGAAGCGGTTCACGATCTCGGCCACGCAGAGCGTCGGGTCGGATTCCACGAACAGATGCACGTGGTCCGGCATCACCTCGATTGCGTGGATCGTCATTCCATGCTCGGCGGCCACTTCCGCCAGCAACTCCTTCAGCCGCGCATCCACGGGCGGCGTCAGCACCGAGCGGCGGTATTTCGGGCACCATACGATGTGATGCTTCAACGAAAATACCGCCCCGGCGTTCTTGGAGTAGCGGGAACCGGACATGCATAGCGTTATACACCCGCCGGATACCTATTGCAACGGCCGTGCTCCGCGCTGGCGCGTGGACCGGCTATCCCCCTGCCGCCTGAAGGCGGCAGTCCCTCGCCGCAGGTCGTGATGGCGATTTTGTCGGGCATTACTCCCTCTCAAAAAGCCGCCGGCACCCCGAGGAGCACCGGCGCAGTGGACAGGGAGGAAACGCCATGCCCGGAGGCACGGCCTTCACCGACGCG
>JASHXZ010000297.1 GCA_030043285.1 Xanthobacteraceae bacterium
ACTTGCCGTCCGGCGTCTGGAAATGCGGATCGTGCAGGACCTGCTGCACGAGGTCAGCAGTCGGCACGCCAAGCCGCATGCGTTGCGCCAGTTTATCGAGCCCGGCCTCGGCCACCATTTGGCCGAGGACCTGGGCCGGCAGCCCAACCGCGTTCGCCTGGTCAGCGGTCAGCGGATGGCCGATTTGCTGGCTCACTTGCTGCAGGCGTTCGTTGTAGGTCTGGCTGAACTGGTCGGCCGAGATCTCGACGCCGCCGATCTTGGCCAGATAGGACCGGCCGAAGCCGTTGAAAATATCGTTGATGCCCCACAGCGCAAAAATGGCGGCCAACAGCGTCATGACGGCGCCCATGACGATGCGGCCGAGCCAAGTGGAGGAGGCCTGGCGGATACCTCGAAGCATGCGGTTCCAGCGTGGTGAGTGATGTTCGCCTGCCGGGCGAATGCGGCGCATCATAGGGACCGCCGCACCGCGCCGCAATCGGCGCAAAAGGACAGGTAAAACGTCTCTTTTCGCGGTGCAATCGGTCTGGTAACGGCTCATTGTCGCATTTTTGAGGCTTTGTACGATGGCGCGGCGCCCGCTGGTGGCAGGCAATTGGAAAATGAACGGGCTGTTGGCCTCGGTCGCCGAGCTGCAAAAGATCGCGGCCGGGGCTGAAAAGCTCGCCAATGTCGACGTGATGGTGTGCCCGCCGGCAACGCTGCTCGCCGGTTTCGCCGCCGCGGCCCGCGGCTCGCGTGTCGCGATCGGCGCCCAGGATTGTCACGCCCGCCCCGCCGGCGCCTTCACGGGCGATATTTCAGCCGAAATGCTCAAGGACGCCGGTGCGCAGGCCGTTATCGTCGGCCATTCCGAGCGCCGCCACTATCATGGCGAGACCGACCCCATGGTAAGGGACAAGGCGCTGGCCGCGCGACGGGCGGGACTTTTGGCGATTGTCTGTGTCGGCGAGACGCAGGCGGAGCGCGACGCGGGTCATGCCCGCGCGGTAGTCCGCATGCAGCTTGACGGCTCGCTGCCGGATGGCACTCCGGATTTTACCATTGCCTACGAGCCGGTCTGGGCCATCGGTTCTGGACTGACGCCGACGGCTGGCGACGTGGCCGACATGCACGGCTTCATTCGCCAGATGCTGTCGGCCCGCTATGGCGAGGCGGCGCAGCAAACGCGCATTCTCTATGGTGGCTCGGTGAAGCCGAGCAATGCGGCGGAACTGTTGGCGGTCGACAACGTCGATGGCGCGCTCGTCGGCGGCGCCAGCCTCAAAGCCGACGAATTCTTGCCGATCGCCCGCGTTTACGGCTGAAGCGCCGCCGCGGCCGTGCCGACGGCTTTGCGCCTTTCTGAAGACACCATCTTTGGTCTATTCTTCCGGCAAAGCACGACAAGTGCCGCGCAACGCTGCGGTACGGGAGGATGCCATGGCCGGGGAAACGATTCCACGCCGGAAATTTTTGTGGGGCGCCGGATTGGCCGGTACGGCGGTAGCGACCGGCGTGGCGCCGGCCGCCGCGGAGAACGCGGCGCCCGCTGCGGCGCAAGCGGCTGCCGTCGCGCCCGCGCCGGAGCCGCTTCTGACTCTGACGCCGACCGAGCACGCTTTCGTCGTCGCTGCCGTCGATACGCTCATTCCCGCCGACACCCTGTCGCCGTCGGGCAGCGCGTGCGGTGTGGCAACGTTTATCGATCGGCAGCTGGCGGGAGCTTACGGCAACGGCGCGCGGCTCTATCGCGACGGTCCGTTCCACAAGGCCAAGCCCGAACTCGGCTACCAGCTGCCGCTCAATCCGCGCGAATTTTTCCGCGCCGGCATCGCCGCGGCGAACGAATGGTCGCGCAAGACCTACGGCAAGGATTTCGACCGCCTGCCGGAGACCGCCCGCGAAGCCGCGCTCAAGAGCATGGAAGCCGGCAAGGCCGAGTTCGCCGGCTCTTCCAGCCGCGGCTTCTTCAACGCGCTCCTTCAGATCGCGATGGAAGGCTTTTTCGCCGACCCGATCTATGGCGGCAACCGCGACATGGCCTCATGGAAGATGGTCGGTTATCCGGGCCTGCCGGCGACCTATCGCGACGACATCAAAAAATATTTCGGCAAGAAATACGACAAGCCGCCCCGCTCGATCGCGGATTTTTCTTAAAGTCATTCCGGGGAGGGAGATATGGCCATCACGCTCAAAGAAACCGATGCGGTCGTCGTCGGCATGGGCTGGACCGGATCGATCCTGGCCCGCGAACTGACCAAGGCCGGACTCAACGTGGTCGGGCTCGAACGCGGCGCCAAGCGCATGCCGCGCGAGAATTTCACCGTTCCCTCTGTACGCGACGATCTCAAATACGCGGTGCGCCAGGAGCTGTTCCAGGACGCGCAGCTGGAAACCGTGACGGTGCGCCACGCGCCGGGCGAGACCGCGCTGCCGATCCGGCGGCTCGGCTCATTCCTGCCCGGCACCGATTTGGGCGGCGCCGGCGCGCACTGGAACGGCATGACGTGGCGCTGGTTGCCGAGCGATCACAAGCTGCGTTCGCATCTGACCGAGCGCTACGGCAAAAACGCCATCCCGCCGGAAATGACCATCGAGGACTTTCCGGTATCGTATGACGAGCTGGAGCCGTTCTACGACAAGTTCGAGAAATTATGCGGCGTATCCGGCAAGGCCGGCAATCTGCGTGGCCAAATCATCGATGGCGGCAATGTGTTCGAAGGCCGGCGGCAGAACGATTATCCGAACCCGCCGCTCACCCGCAGCATGGCCGGCGATATCATGGACAAGGCCGCGCGCAGCCTCGGCTATCACCCGTTTCCGTGCCCGTCGAGCAACGCCAGCCAGACCTATACCAATCCGGAGGGCATGACGCTCGGCGCCTGCGAGTATTGCGGCCACTGCGAGCGTTTCGGCTGCGAGGCCAACGCCAAGGCGTCGCCCAACGTCTGCATCCTGCCGGCGCTTCTTGCCGATCAAAAATTCGAGCTGCGCAATTACGCCCAGGTCCGCGAGCTGGTCTATGACAAGGCGGCGCGGAAGGTGCGGGCGGTGCGTTATGTGGATACCCGCAGCGGCGAGGAATACGAGCAGCCGGCCGGGCTTGTGATCCTCGGCGCCTATGTGTTCAACAACGTGCTGCTCATGCTTACCGCCGGCATCGGCGAGCCGTACGATTACCAGACCGGCAAGGGCGCGGTCGGCAGGAACTACTGCTATCAGGTGAGCGGCAACAGCGTTGCGGTGTTCTTCGCCGACAAGGAAATCAATCCGTTCATGGCGGCCGGCGCCCATGGTGTGCTGATCGACGACTTCAACGGCGATAACTTCGATCACGGCGGGCTCGGCTTCTTCGGTGGCGCCTGGATCCAGGGCGGCACGACCAATGGCCGTCCGATCCTCACCCGGCCGGTGCCGCCCGGCACGCCGCGCTGGGGCCGCGAATGGAAAGAGGCGACGGCGAAGTGGTACAATCACGCGTTTGGCATCGGCGCTTCCGGCTGCAATTACGCGCACCGCGAAAATTTCCTCGATCTCGATCCGACGTATCGCGATGCGCTCGGCCGGCCGCTCATCCGCATGTCGTATAATTTCCGCGATAACGACTACAAGCTCGCGGAATATCTCGGCGGCGTGCTGGAGCGGCTCGGCCGCGCCATGAATCCGACAATCATGGGCAAGGTGAACGTCAAGCGCGGCGACTATAACGTCGTGCCGTATCAGTCGACCCATAACACCGGCGGCACCATGAGCGGCGCCGATCCGAAGACCAGCGCCGTCAACCGCTACCTGCAGGCCTGGGACGCCGACAATCTGTTCGTCATGGGCGCCTCGGTGTTCCCGCAGAACACCGCGTATAATCCGACCGGTGTGGTCGGCGCGCTGGCCTACTGGTCGGCGCACGCGATCACGACCCAATATCTCAAAAGCCCCGGGCCGCTCGTTCACGCCTGACAAGACAAACAAGACGAGGAAGGAAGACCGCCGTGACCGAAGAAACGATTCCACGCCGCCGCTTTTTGCTAGGAGCAGGGATTGCCGGCACCGCGGTCGCGACCGGCTTCAATCAAACCGAGCCGGCAGCCGCGCAGGCTGCGGCTCCTGCTGCCGGTGCAGCAGCGCCGGCAGTGGCGCAGCCCGAGCCGTTGCTTGCTCTCAACGAGACTGAGCATGCCTTCGTCGTCGCCGCGGTCGACATGCTCATACCCGCTGACGAACTATCGCCCTGCGGCAGCGACTGCGGCATTGCAACGTTCATCGACCGCCAACTCGCCAGCGCGTGGGGCGGTGGCGCCAAGATGTATCGGTCGGGACCGTTCCGCAAAGGCAAACCCGAACAGGGCTATCAATTGGCGCTCACTCCGGCCGAGTTCTTTTCGGCAGGCATTGTCGCCGCCAATGCCTGGTCGCGCAAGACCTATGGCCACGACTTCGATCGGCTCGATCCGGACCACCGTGTCGAGGCGCTCAAAGCCATGCAGGACGGCAAGGCGGAGTTCGCCGATTTCAGCTCGCGGGCGTTTTTCGCCCGCCTGTTGGCGATCACCATGGAGGGCTTTTTCTCGGATCCGATTTACGGCGGCAACCGCAACAAGGCTGGCTGGCGCATGATCGGCTTCCCCGGCCTGCCCGCCACCTACATCAATCTGTACGAGGAGTACCGCGATAAGCCTTACGTCGTCGAACCGCGCTCGATTGCCGATTTTTCGTAAGAGGAGACGCGTCATGGCGACGAAACTGAAGGAAGTCGATGCGGTCGTGGTCGGCATGGGCTGGACCGGCGCGATTTTGGCGCGCGAACTCACCAAGGCGGGGCTGCAGGTGGTCGGGCTCGAACGCGGTCAGGACCGCGTGCCCGGCGAGGATTTTACTTTGCCCGCCGTGCGCGACGAGCTGCGCTACTCGCAGCGGCTCGAATTGATGATGGACAATTCGACCGACACGCTGACTTTCCGCAACCGGCCGGACGATCAGGCGCTGCCGGTGCGCCGCATCGGCGCGTTTCTGCCCGGCGAGGGCGTCGGTGGCTCGGGCATTCATTGGGGCGGGCTGCATTGGCGCTTCCTGCCTAGCGACTTCCGCATCCGCAGCGCCATCGCCGAGCGTTACGGTGCGAAGGCGATCCCCGATGACATGACTATCCAGGACTGGCCGGTCAGCTTCGACGAGCTTGAGCCGCATTACGATCGTTTCGACAAGCTGTGCGGCGTCTCGGGTCAGGCCGGTAATCTGCGCGGCACCAGGATCGAAGGCGGTAACGTCTTTGAGGGCCCGCGCAGCGATCATTATCCGAACAAGCCGCTCATCCCCTCGAGCGCCGGACTGATGTTCGCGTCGGCCGCCAGAAACCTCGGCTATCACCCGTTTCCGATGCCGATCAGCATCAACAGTGCGCCTTATGTGAACGGCGAAGGCATCACACTTGGCGCATGCGAATATTGCGGGTTTTGCAATCGCACCGCCTGCGAGGCCAACGCCAAGGCGTCGCCGAACGTCACCGTCATGCCGGTGCTGCGGCTCGAGCCGAAATTCGAGCTGCGCACGCGGGCCTGGGTCAGCAAGCTCAACTATGACAAGGCGGCCAAAAAGGTCGTCAGCGTGACTTACACCGATCTGCGCAACGGCGAAGAGTACGAGCAGCCGGCCGGCGTCGTCGTGCTGGCGTCTTACGTGTTCGGCAATGTGCAGCATCTGCTGCTGGCCGGCATCGGCGAGCCTTACGACCACGCGACCGGTAACGGCTCGGTGGGCAGGAACTACGCCTATCAGTTCGAAGCCGGCGCGCAGGCGTTCTTCGAAGACAAGTTCATGAACTCGTACATGGGGTCGGCCGCCAACGGCGTGTGCATCGACGATTTCAACGGCGAGAATTTCGACCATGCCGGGCTCGGCTTTTTCGGCGGCGGTTACTTCTCCTGCAGCCCGCCATCGGCGCCGCCGATCAGCGGCCGCATGCTGCCGCACGGCACGCCGCTATGGGGCTCGGAATGGAAGCGGGCCACGGTCAAATGGTACAACCACGCCTGCCGTTTCGGCACCGAGGGTTCGGTCTACGCCAACCGCGACAACTACCTCGACCTCGATCCGACCTATAAAGACGCACTCGGCCGGCCGCTCATTCGGCTCACCTACAACGGCACCGACAACGACCACAAAATGTCGCACTATCTGCTCGGCAAGCTCGAAGGCATCGTCAAGGCGATGAACCCGACGCACTACCAGATGGAGCCGCG
>JASHXZ010000298.1 GCA_030043285.1 Xanthobacteraceae bacterium
CCGCCGAAAACGCGGCAGAGGAGGCTTCGCAGATGATCCGAATGCTCGCGCTCGCCCGCGCGTTGATGCTTGCGCTCGCATGTTCTTGTGCATGTCTGTCGCTCACCGCACCGGCGCTGGCCCAGCAGGTCGAAGGCTCCGGGCTGCCACCCTATGGACCGCCGATCACGTTGGACCAAGCCAAGCGGGTCATGGCGGCGGCCGAGCTCGAGGCGGCGAAAAATTCCTGGACCGTCGCCGTCACCATTCTCGACAGCGGCGGCAACATGGTGATGTTCCACAAGGTCGACAACGCGCAGCTTTCCGCGGTGCCGGTGTCGCAGGGCAAGGCGCGCACGGCGCTGGAGTTCAAGCGTCCCAGCAAGGACCTTGATGACGCCATCGCCCGCGGCGGCGCCGGCAATCGCCTGTTGGCGCTCAAGGACATCACGCCGCTCGAAGGTGGGCTGCCGATCGTGGTCGACGGCAAGATCATCGGCGCCATCGGGGTGTCCGGCGCGGTTTCGTCCCAGGATGCGCAAGTCGCCAAAGCTGGCGCCGACGCGCTGGCGGCGCATTAGCCGCCAACACCACTCACGGCTTATTGAGCTGCCGCAGCCGCGCCACGATTTGTGGCGGCGCGCGGTAGGCGCGCGCGATGGCGTGCAACAGGTCGTCGCCGCTGCGCGGCGAATTGACTTGCAGGCCGGTTGTCTTCGCATCGGCCAGAAAATCCGGATCGGCGAATGTTTGCATCAGCGCCTGGCGCAAAGCGGCGACACGTGCGGCGGGCACGTCAGGCGGCAGCAGCAATGGCCGCCCGAGCGCAAGCGGCGTGAAGGCAAGCTCGAGCAATTGCTTGTCCTCCGCATCGGTGACGAGATCGGGCGCGAACGGCACGTCGCCTAATTCGGGCAACTTCTCCGGCCCGTATTGCACGATGGCCTTGGCTTTTTTCTCCGGCAACCAGTTCGGCCGGGTCGACGACAGCGCGCTGTAGAATACGCTCGGATAGCCGTCGAGCTCGCCGCGCTCCATCGCCAGGAAGGCGTCGTTCTGCCCGGGAAAGCCGGGAATGACTTTCATCTTGGTGTGCAGCGTCGCATTCAACAAGCGGGCAAAAAACGCCGGCGTCGAATTGGCGCCGGAGGCGCCCATCGCGGTTTCGCGCCGGCGCAAATCGTCCACCGAATTCACCGGCACGGTGTGCCAGACCAGCACCATCGCGGTTTCGACGCTCGGCGTGCCGAGCCAGTTGAATTTGGTCGGATCGAAATGTGCTTCGCTGGTGCCGAACAATGGTTCGAGCGGCGGATCGTTCTGGATGAGGCCGAGCACCGAGCCGTCGCGCGGCGCCGCCGCATAAAGGTAATTGGTGGCGACGATGCCGCCGGCGCCCGGCATGTTGCGCACGACGACAGTCGGCGCGCCGGGAATATGCTTGCTGATGTGACGGGCGATGGCGCGCGCCAGCGCGTCGTAGCCGCCGCCGGCGCTGGTCGACACCACCATGCTGATCACGGCGCCTTTGTAGAAATCGGCGACCGGATCGGCGCGCGCCGGCACGGCGCACGAGGCGATAAGCGCGAGAGCGAGAGACATGCGAATCATTTGCGAACCATTGCGGCCTCGGCGATCGTCTTGTCAGCGGGCCCGATAGGACTACACTTGCGTTGGCCGCGCCAGCGACGCAGACGCGCATCTACACATGCGGCGCGCGGCCGATGGAGGACAAGACATGGCGATGTCGGTCGAGGCGATGCCGGTGAAGACGATGTCGGTTACGCCGCTGTCGCCGGCGCTCGGCGCCGCGATCACCGGCGTCGATCTGCGAAAAGCCCTCGATGATGCGACCGTCAAGGCGATCAACGACGCTTTCGACCGCTACATCGTCGTGGTGTTTCGCGATCAGGAGCTGTCGGAAGCCGACCAGGTGCGCGCCGCCGGTTATTTCGGCAAGGTGCACATCCGCCGCCGCCCCGCCAACGGCCGCACGCCCGGCGGCGAATACGACACGCCGTTCATGATGGTCACCAACATCGTCGAGAACGGCAAGCCGATCGGCTCGTTCGGCGACGGCGAAATGTGGTTTCACCACGACACCAGCTACTATCCGCAGCCGCATCGCGCGACGTTTCTCTACGCCATGAAGCTGACCTCGTCGGGCGGCGAGACCTGCTTCGCCAACATGTACAAAGCGTATGAGAATATTCCGCAGCCGCTGCGCGACCGGCTCGAAGGCCGCAAGGTGCTGCAGGTGCACGACTACAAACGGCGCGAGCGCATCGATCTCGGCAAGGTCGGCGTGGCGAATATTCAGCATCACGAGCAGCCGATCATCATCACCCATCCGGCGACCGGCAAAAAGGCGCTCTACATCAGCCGGCTGATGTCGGCGCGCATCGAAGGCTTTTCGGCCGACGAAAGCGAGGCCGCGCTCGAAGCGCTGTTCGACATTTCCGAGGATCCGGCGATTGTCTACGAGCACGAATGGCGGCTCGGCGATCTCGTGGTCTGGGACAACTGGGCGTCGATCCATGCGCGCAAGGATTTTCCGCGCGACGAGCCGCGCCTGATGCGCCGCTGCACCATCGAGGGCCGGGCGCTGGGGTTCTAGAGTGCTATGCTCTTCACCCTCCCCTGCCGGGCAGGGGAGG
>JASHXZ010000299.1 GCA_030043285.1 Xanthobacteraceae bacterium
AGCCCCCCAGCCCCTCACCCTCAATCACCCGGCGTCGAACCCCGGTCGCGTTAGCGGCCGGGGTTCATCCTTTCTTGCGACCGGTGACGCGTCTTTTCGCGGTTTCCAGGCTCTGTCCTGGAACCTTCGGGCTGGTGCCGCCGTTGAAGCCGGCAGTGAGGCAAGGTTGTGTCTCGACGTTGCGTTGGTGCGTAGCGTCTTACGCGTGGCAAGTCAGGGCCGGGCGCGCGGACTCATCCTATGGGTGGCGCCCGGCCCGCCTGCTTTTTGCCGGCGGTTAAAATGCCCGGCCCATCCAAGTGGCTTAATGGCGATTAACCACCAGGTCATCGCGATGGATCATTGCGGTGCGGCCCGAAAAGCCGAGGATCGACGCAATATCGGCCGACGAACGTCCCATGATTTTTTGCGCATCTGGGGCGTCGTAGGCGCATAGGCCGCGGCCGACCTCGGCGCCATCCGAACCGCGGACGATGACCGCGTCGCCGCGCTCGAAGCCGCCATCGACGCGGATCACACCGGCCGGCAGCAGGCTCTTGCCGCGCCGTAGTGCTTCGACCGCCCCGGCATCGATGGTCAGTGTGCCTTTGGGCTCGAGCGAGCCCGCGATCCATTTCTTGCGCGCTGCCACCGGGGTTCCGGCCGCGACAAACCATGTGCACCGAGCGCCCTTGCCGATCGCCCGCAACGGGTGATCGACACGGCCCGACGCGATGACCAGGTGGGTGCCGGCGCCGGTCGCGATTTTGGCCGCTTCGATCTTGGTCTGCATGCCGCCGCGCGACAGTTCCGAGCCGGCCGCGCCGGCCATCGCTTCGATCGCGGGCGTGATGCGCTCCACGACGGGCACATGCTTGGCCGAAACCCCGGTTCCGGGCGGCGCGTCGTAGAGCCCGTCCACGTCGGACAGCAGCACCAGAAGATCGGCGCTTGTCATCGTGGCGACGCGGGCGGCGAGCCGGTCGTTATCGCCGTAGCGGATTTCGCTGGTCGCCACGGTGTCGTTTTCATTGATCACCGGCACCGCGTGCCATTCAAGCAAGCGCTCGATGGTGGAGCGGGCGTTGAGATAGCGCCGCCGTTCCTCGGTATCGCCGAGCGTCACCAGCACCTGTCCGGCCGTAAGATAATGCCGTGACAGCGCTTCGCTCCAGGTGCGCGCCAACGCAATCTGTCCGACCGCCGCGGCCGCCTGGCTGTCCTCGAGCTTGAGCGCGCCCGATGGCAGCTTGAGCACGGCGCGGCCGAGCGCGATGGCGCCGGAGGAGACCACGATGACGTCGCGCTTTTTGCCGTGCAGCGCCGCGAGGTCGGCGGCGAGCGACGCGAGCCACATTTCTTTCAGCTTGCCGGCTTGTGCGTCGACCAAAAGCGAGGAGCCGACCTTGACGACGATGCGGCGAAAGTCGTCGAGACGCGGCGCCTTCATGGCCTTAGCCGCGGGTGGGCTTGTCGGCGAAACGTCCACACGATCCTTGATCCGGCTGTTCATCGATCCACGTGTCACGACCCCGGCGCACGCACCTCGACGCCGGCGCGTTGCTCGATCGGCTTGATGACCTCGGTGATGTCGCACTCCGATCCCAGTTGGTCACAGGCCACCTTCAGGAGCGCCGCGACCGCCTCGATGGTCTCGACCGGTACCCCGAGCGCTTTGGCTTCGGAGATGAACAGGCTCACGTCCTTGAGCATCAAGCCGGCGGTGAAACCCTGATTGAAGGTGCGCGGAATCACGACGTCGGGAAATTTTTGCTCGGTCGCGGTGCTGCGTCCCGAGCTGGCATTGATCACGTCGACCATGACGCGCGGATCGAGACCGGCTTTCACGCCGGTCACGAACGATTCGGACGTCGCCACCGTGGCGGCGGCGGACAGCACGTTGTTGCAGAGCTTCATGGTCTGGCCGGCGCCTGGCCGGTCGCCGATGTAAAAGAACTTGCCGATCACTTTAAGCGCCGGCTCGACGGCTTCGACGTCGGCGCGCGGCCCGGACGCCATGACGGCGACGGTGCCCTTGGCGGCGCCGCGCACGCCGCCGCTGACCGGCGCGTCGATCTGCACGATGTTCTTTTCGGCGAGCAGCTTGAAAATTCGCTGCGCCATCACCGAGCCGGTGGTCGACAAATCGACGAAGCGGCGCACGCGCGTGCCTTCGATCACGCCATCCGCACCAGTCGCGACCTTGAGCACGATGTCGGGCGTCGGCAGGCTGACCATCACGGTCTCGGCGGCGTCCGCGACCTCCTTGGGCGAGCGCGCCGCGGTTGCGCCAAGCGCCGCGATATTGCCGATCGCCTCCTGGCGCACGTCGTAAACGATGACCTTGTGGCCGGCCTCGACCAGCCGCCGCGCCATGTGGGCACCCATATTGCCGAGCCCGATGAAGCCGATGTCCATAGAAACGCTCCCGGTGTTATTGGGCGGCGATTGTAGACGGTGAAAATTCCGCGCGCACCCTTTCGGTGTGCTCGCCGAGCGCCGGCACCGGACCGTAGCGCCGGGTTGTAGCGGCGCTGCGCTCAGCCGGCGCCGGATAGGACACCGGCCCGCTCGACGTGCCGACGGTGATACGGCGCAGCTGCGGATGATGCGCCAGGTCGGCCGGACTGTTGACCCGCGCGAACGCGATGTCGGCGGCGGCGAGTTTTTGCGTCAGCGCTTCGGCATCAAGCGCGCCGAACACGGCCGCCACCCTGCCGTCAGTCTCGGGTCGGCGCTTGACCCGCTCGACATTGGTGGCGAAGGCCGGATCGGCGGCGAGCGCGGCGTCACCCAGCACCTTTTCGGCCAGCACGCGCCATTCGCGATCGCTCTGGATCGAGATCAGAATGTCGATCCCGTCGCGGCTGCGGAACGCGCCGTACGGCGCGATCGAGGTATGGGCAAGTCCGATTCGCCGCGGCGGCACGCCGGCTTCCTGCTGCAGGAGCGGCACCGCCATCCAGTCCGCCATGGCGTCGAACATCGAGATCGCCAGCTCGGCGCCCGCGCCGGTGCTTTGCCTGTTGATGAGGGCTTCGAGGATCGCCTCATAGGCGTTCATGCCGGAGGCGATATCGCACACCGAGACGCCGACGCGCGCCGGCTCGGCTGTGCCGGTGATCGAGGCGAGGCCCGACTCGGCCTGGATCAGCATGTCGTAGGATTTTCGCGCCGCGTACGGACCGCTGTCGCCGAAACCCGAAATCGAGCAGCAAATCAGCCGCGGATATTTTTTACGCAGACTGGCGGTTCCGAATCCGAGCTTGCTGGCCGAGCCGGGTTTGAGGTTTTGCACGAACACGTCGGCGCGCGCGATCATGGCGTTCAACAACGCCTTGTCGGCTGCGTCCGTCAAATCGAGCACCACCGATTCCTTGCCGCGACTGAGCCAG
>JASHXZ010000142.1 GCA_030043285.1 Xanthobacteraceae bacterium
ATGAGCATCGGCGTCGAATACAACTATTACCAGTTCGACGTCGGCAACGTCAGCGACCTCACCAACGACGCCGGGGAGGTGATCGGCTGTTCATTCTGCAATTTCGGACGGACCAGCGTCCAGACAATCACCGCGCGTTTGAACGTCAAGCTGTGGCCATGGGGACCCTAACGCATCCAGCCGGGCAGTGCGTGGGCGGTTTTTGGTTGGGATCAAAAGGGGTGGGGTCATGAAACGATTGCTTATGGTGAGTGCGTCGGTTTTGGCGGTCATCGTCTCGAGCGAGGCCAAGGCCGGTGGACCAGCGGTGTTGGACATCGGCGGTTTTCCGGGTCCATATGACGGTAACGGATTGCCCGGACCGTGGATTTTTGGTCCGGTCTGCGATCCGACCATCAATTTCGACTGCAAGGAAACTCCCGCTTGGGATGCGGCGCGACGGCAGGCGGCGGCCGCGCAGGGGACCTGCGATCCGTACGTCGATTATAAATGCCTCGACGCCTATCTCGGCGACGATCCGGCCGCGCGGTTGATTCGTTATTATCAGCTCGAGTGGGGTCACGCGACGGCGCCGGCCGATCCGCATGCACCCCCTGGCAGCCGGCCCGACTCGGTTGTACCGCCGACGCCGGAAACCTCGCCGCCGATGCCGTTTACCGAATGGCCGTACGGCGGCACGCAGAACATCGGCAAAACCCTTCCGAACGCGGTGGACAGCCCGCTCATGGTGGCGATCGCCAATACCGCTTTCGGCAAGCAGCTTACCGACTGGCACGTTCAGGTTTACGGCTGGCTCGATCCGGCGGGCAACATCAGCACCAATACCGTCAAGCCCGCCGGCAATTTGCCGGTTTCCTACGACTACACGCCGAACACGATCCAACTCGATCAGGCGGTGCTCTATATCGAACGCGTGCCTGACGAAGTTCAGAACGATCACTTCGACTGGGGCTTTCGCGTCTCGGCGCTGTATGGCGTCGATGGCCGCTATACCACCGCGTACGGCTTGTTCAGCGGTCAGCTGCTCAACCAAAACGCCACCAACATCTACGACATGCCGATGATGTACGCGGATCTTTATTTCCCGGTGATGCAGGGACTGAACGTCCGTGTCGGCCGCTTCATCTCGATTCCCGATATCGAGGCGCAGCTCGCCCCCAACAACTACACTTACGTGCACTCACTGACCTACACCTGGGACAATTACACCAACACCGGCGTCGAGGCCACGTTGGCGTTGACCAAAAACTGGATCATCCAGCTCGGCTCGACGGTCGGCACCGAAGCGGTACCGTGGCAATGGGACGCCAAGCTCGGCAACGCCATGCCCAATGTGCTCTATCCCGGCTCGACGATGCTCAAGGATCCGGGCGCGGTGCCGTCGTTCACGGTGGGGCTGCGCTGGACCAGCAGCGACGGCAAGGACGATCTCAACCTCGTTGCCGACGCCACCAATGGCGGCCAGTGGGGTTACAATAACCTGCAATGGTATGGCTTCACCTACTATCACAAGTTCAACGATTACTGGCACATCGCCTTCGAGACCTGGAATATTCACGAAGACAATGTGCCGAATCTGAACAACGCGGCGGTGCAAGGGATCATTGCCGGCGGCGGCACGCCGTTCAGCTCGCAATTCCTCCCGTTCAACGCGCCCAATGCGGCGATCTGTGCCGGGCCGAGCGGCTTCAGCGCGGGCGGTGCCGTCGTCATTCCAGGCAGTTCGCTCACCTGCAACGCAGACGAGCAGACGTTCCTGCTCTACGTCAACTATTCGCCCGACAAGTTGAACAACTTCTCGCTCCGCACTGAATATTTCAACGACCCCTACGGGCAACGGACCGGCGTACCCACCGCCTATGCCGATGCCGCGTTGAGCTGGCAGCACTGGTTCTCGCCGCAAGTCGAGATCCGGCCCGAAATTGGCTACTACCGCTCGCTCGACAATCCCGCCTTCAATGGCAATGCGGCCGCCGGAATTGCGCCGAACCGGGATTGGGCGTGGATCGCAGCCAGCGACCTGATCTGGCACTTCTGACGGGGGCTGCGGCGGCGACGCAAGTGGCACCGAACCTCGCTGCTTGCGTCGCCAATGAGCCAGCGTGTTGGGCACGAAACTTGAACTGAACCACCAGTGAGGAAGCAGACTCGGGCCCGATCATGAGAGATTGCGTAAACCGTGTGCATAGTGCTCAGAGTCGAGGCCTCGCTTATGCGCTTCATATTCTTGAGGGCAGAATCCCCCCTCGACTTCCTATAGCCCCCCGGGGAAACTCGCCATGCAATGCCGCCGGGCGTGCCAGGGAAAAAAGTGACGAGAGGTTGACCGCTTTCGGAAAGGCAATGAGGTGTCCAGGTTTCAAGACCGGCGCCGGCTTGACGGGCTGACCGCGCCATGGCGGGGCCGCGGACCCGACGATGACCGCGGACGGAGTGACACTGCCCTGATCGATACTCTGGCGGGCCATGCGCTGCCGGTTGCGATCACGTTGGTCGGGGTTGTGTTGGCGACGCTCTTTCTCGTCGTCATCAACACCTTCGTCGAAGTCGACTTCGTTCCCCTTGTCTACATGCTGCCTGTCGTCCTGGCGGCGACGCGGTGGGGAATGCTGCCGGGTGTCGTCGCGGCGGTCGCCGGCGCTGCTGCGGCGGACTTCTTTTTCTATCCGCCGCTCTACAGTTTCTGGCTGAGCAATCCCCAGGATGCCGTGCATCTCGCGCTCTTCCTGTTGGTGGGCATCGTCACCAGTAACCTTGCGGCGCGGCTCAAGAGCGAGGCCAACGTTCTGCGCGGCCGGGAGAAAGAGATCGCGGAGCTGCATGCCTTTTCAAAGGTGCTCGCAACGTGCGTGACGGCTCCGGACCTTATCGTCGCAGTACAGGATTACCTGTCCCACACCCTGGGTTATCGCGCCTTCCTTATTGCCTCGGCAGACAAGGGTGGCGACGGCGACTTCGCGCTGCCCAAGGACGTTCGCGACCATGCCGCAACGCTGACGGCCGACGCTGACGGCTCCGCGATATTCCAGTCGGAGGCCGGCGGGATTTGGCTGTTGCGAGTAATTACGCCGGAGATTCTCGGTTACGGCGCGATCGCCGTGAATCTGGCCGAACGGCGAGACGCGGACCTGGATACAATTGCGCGCAGCGTCGGAATTTTGCTCGATGAAGCGATCGCGACGCTCAAGCAGCTCAAGCTGAAAGAATCGATCGAGCACGCTACCATCGCTTACCGGGCCGAAGCACTGCGCGACGCGCTGATCGGTGATGCGTCGCACGAATTGCGGACGCCGCTGGCGTCGATTATCGGCCAATGCAGCGTTCTCGCCCAATTGCCGGCGATCAAAAACGATTTCCGCTCGCACGGCCTTGTCGAGTCCATTCAAGGCGAAGCAGGCAGGCTCGACGATCAGATTCGACTCCTGCTCGACGCAACGCGAATCAAAGCAAGCGGCGTTCGCCCGCAGCGCGTATGGAGCGATCCGCTCGACATAGTCGATGCCGCCATCAGGCAAAAGCAGCGCGCGCTGTCCGCACACAGCGTGAACTGCAACCTGGAGAAAAATACCCCGCTTGTTTTTGTCGATCCGGTTTTGGTCGAGCACGCACTTGGACAGCTACTCGACAACGCTGCCAAGTATTCGCCGCGGGGCAGCACGATTGTCGTCCACAGCCGCGGCGATCGGGATTGCGTCGAGTTATGCGTCACCGACCAGGGCAACGGACTTACGACGGTGGAGAAACGGCAACTCGGCAAACACTGCTACAGGAGTGACCGTCATCCGGCGGGAACAGATGGCTCGGGCTTGGGCCTGTGGATTGCCCGCGTTTTCATGCTTGCCAACGGTGGCACCTTGTCCGCCGAAAGCCGCGGTCCAAATCTCGGCGCCACAATTTCTCTAAGGCTGCCCACCGTGTCCGACGACACACCGCAGTGCCTGGAAGCGGCGAATGGCTAGCGTGCTTTTGATCGACGATGAAATTCAGATCCGGCGCTTTCTGCGAGCCGGGTTCGAATTGCACGGCTACACCGTGCTCGAGGCCGAGAATGCCACGCTGGGCCTGAAGGCCGCCACCCTGGAGAAGCCGGATCTCATCCTCCTCGACCTCAACTTGCCCGATCTGGAAGGGTCCGAAGTGCTTGAGCGGGTCCGTTCCTGGTCAAACGTGCCGATTATCGTTCTGTCGATTCAAGCCGACGAGCGCGAGAAGGTGCGGCTGCTCAAAATGGGCGCCGACGATTACGTGGTGAAGCCGTTTGGCATTTCCGAGCTGCTGGCCAGGAGCGAAGCGGCAATGCGGCGGCACTTCCGGAGCTCCAATCGCGATCCGGTCGTGCGTACGGGGCCGCTTTCGATCGACCTGGTTTTGCGGGTCGTCACCGTAAGCGGCAAACGGATTCAGTTGACGCGAAAGGAGTACACGCTGTTGCATGCGCTGGCGAGCCATGCCGGCCTCGTTTTGACCCACGAGCAATTGATGGAGGAAATCTGGGGCACCCGCGCCGGCAACATCCAGTACCTACGCATTCTGGTGCGAAAACTACGGCAGAAGGTCGAGGCCGATGCAACGCGGCCGAAGCTGATCATCAGCGAATCGGGCGTCGGCTATCGGCTTGATGCGGATAATCCAAATCCCTCGCCGACCCACGGCAGAATTTCGCCAGGCGCGGCCTGTCTGGCCTGAACCCACGCAACGTGTCGCTCAGCATGCGGACCGAAACCGAACGCCCCGTCCAACGGGGCTCGGTCCTTCTGGCTGGCAAAGAAAGCAGCTATCATTCCCCCCAACTCGGTCGCGGCACTGCCACGCCGCCGCGGCTGGATTCGCCGCGCTGCGCAGGCGGAGTTCAGGGAGGAAGCCGTGAAAGAATTGATCAAGCAATATCTCGATCGCGGCCTGTCGCGCCGGCGGCTTGTCTCCGGCCTGAGCGCGTTCGGCCTCAGCACGGTAGCCGCCAAGGCGGTAGCGCAAAACCTGGCGCCGCTCGGCCAAGGCATTGGCAGCGGCAACGCCGCTACGGCATCGACTGCCATTCGTACTATCGAGGGCAACGGCGGTAAGTTGTTTGTCGAGCAGCTCAAAGCCGCCGGGGTCGAGTACATCTTCTTCAATCCTTCGACCGGCGATCATCCGATCTTCGACGCCCTCGTCGACGTTCCAGAGATCAAGCTCATCAAGGGTGTCCAGGAAGGCGCGGTGGTCGCCATGGCCGACGGCTATGCCCGCGCCTCCGGGCGCACCGGCGTCGTGATCGTCGCCAACATCGGCCTGCCCAACGCCATGACGCAGATGGTCAACACCTGGAAGGATCAGATTCCGCTTCTGGTCGCGGTTGCCTCGGTCGACCAGGACGCGCTCGGCCGCGATCAATGGCAGGAGACCGATCATCACGAGCTGATGACGGAACCGATCACCAAATGGTTCTGGCAGGCACAGTCGACCGAGGCAATCGCCGAAACAACGCGCCGCGGGCTCAAGTTTGCTTCGACGCCGCCGTGCGGACCGGTGTTCCTGTCGCTGCCCACCAATACGCTCGCCCAGCATGCCAAGACGCAGATCTGGGATGGCAGCAAGTTCAACGTGCCGATGCGCATTCGGCCCGACAAGGCCGATGTGGAGAAGGCGGCGCGTTTGCTCATCGAGGCGAAAAATCCGCTGCTCAGCATCGGCGACGAGATCACCTGGTGCCGCGCCGACAAGGAGCTGCTCGAGCTCGCCGAACTCCTTGGCGCGCCGGTCGCCGGTGAGATGTCCAATCTCGGCTATTGGTCGAAGCCGTTCCCAACCCGGCATCCGCTGTTCATCGGCACTTTGTTGCGCACCATGCGCTTCCCGGGCAAGCCGGATGTGCTGCTCAATCTCGGTAATCGCTGGGGCGAGATCGCGGCGCCCGGCACCACGCTGATCTCGATCCGGCTCGATCCGACGAGTCTGGCGCGGCAAGCGCCGGTCGACCTTGCCATGGTGGCGGACCTGAAACTCGCCATCGCCGATCTCACCGCGGCGATTCGCAGCATGGCTACCGCGTCGCGGCTTGCGGACATTGCCGAACAACGCGCCGCGCGCACGCGCGCCTATTCGGCGCAGATGGCCGAGCTGCGCGAGGCCATCGGGCGCGGGCTCGCCGATTCTACGCCGATCAGCATGGAACGGCTCGGCATCGAGCTGGAAAAGCACCTCGATCGAGACACCTGCTACGTCGCCGACGTCGATTCGGGCAAGACGATGGACCCGCTGATGGCGTTCGGCGGCGACGACAAGCAGTATTTCGGCACTGGCCCTAACGTGCTCGGCTGGGGCATGGCGGCGGGCTTCGGCGTCAAGCTGGCGCGGCCCGACGTGCCGGTCGTGTCGGTCGTCGGCGACGGCAGTTTTTTGTTCTCCGGGCCGCAGCCGTTGTGGAGCATGGCGCGCTACAAGGCGCCGGTGACGGTGATCGTGCTGAACAATCACAGCTACAACAACGAACGCAACCGCATCTGGAACGGCGCCGGCCGGCAGTTCGAGGCGGCGCGCGACATGACTTGCTATAACGGCAATCCGGATGTCGACTTCGCCAAGACGGCGGACGCCTTCGGGGTCGAAGGCGAGACGGTCAAGGAGGCGGCGGCGTTGGCGGACACGTTCGCCCGCGCCAGGGCGGCGATGGTGGAGGGCCGGCCTTATCTGCTCGACATTCACATCAAACGCGAGGGCCTGGGCGCGGTGTCGCAGTGGTATCCACCCTACTCGCTGGCCCAGCAGCGGACGCGAAAGGTGTAACGATGCGCGCCCTTGTTCTTGCTCACGCGCTTGCGTTTGCCCTCGCGTCGACCGCCGCCGTAACGCCGAGTCGCGCGCAGCAAGGTGCCGACCCGCTGCCGGCCGGCGATGGCCACGATCTCGTCGCCGTGGCCTGCTCGCAATGCCATTACCTCGGCACCATCGCCAAGATCCGCGACGGCGCCCCGGGCTGGCGGCGCTATGTCGACAATATGGTGCTGCGCGGCGCGCAGTTGACGAAGCCCGAGATCGAGACCGTGGTCGCTTATCTGGCGCGCAATCTCGGCCCCGGGATGAATCTGCCGCCGGCCAAACCCGTCGCCCTGCCGGACGGGCCCGGCAAGGATTTGATCGCGGAGCGTTGCACGCTCTGCCACAACCTCGAGCGCGTGGTCGCGGTGAAGCGGGAACGGAAGGCTTGGCCTGTCATCGTCGCCGATATGGTGGCGCAAGGCGCGCCGGTGACGACGGAAGAAGCAAAGACCATATTCGACTATCTCACCGCAAATTTCGGCGATTAGCCTTCGACCTCGACTTCAGTCAGCAGTCCGCCACAGACAAACTTTGCTCGACGCAATCCTCGTAGCTGTGCATGCGGGAGGTGAATCCACCGGACTTGAGGCTTTCGGCCAGTCGACCAAATCCTTGGCGTGAGACCTCGGACGTGTGCGCCCACAAGCCGGCCTCGCGGTAACGTTGCAGCGAAATGGTCAAAATGTCGGGTGGAACATCTGGGTAGAACGACCTCACCGCTTGCGCCAATTCCTCCGCGCTATGTTCGGCGACCCAAGCCAGCGTGCGGTGGGTGGCGCGGACGATGGCGGCGAACGCCGCGCGTTTTTTGGCAATGCCGTCGCGCGTCGCCAGGAAAGTGGTGTAGGTCGTCGGCCCTCGGCTGCTCGCCGCATAGAGGATGTTTCCCGCGGACGACCGCAGCGCCAATGCGGCGTATGGCTCGAACAGCTGCACCACGTCGAGCTCGCCGCGGCCCAACGCCTTGAGATGGTCGTCCATGCTGCCGTCGGCGGGCCGCTTGATCCGCTCTGGATCGATGTTTTGCTCGCGCAGGTCATGCTGCAGGCAGAGCCAGGGCGTCGGCACCTCCGACACGGTCGCGACCCTTAAGGTCGGCAGATCCGCGAGCCGAAACCGCGACGGCTCTAGCCCGCCGACAAGAAAGAACGGATCGCGGGCAACGACTTCGCAAAAACACACAAGCGGCGAGGCTGCATCGAGATCGTGCGCTTTCATCACCCGCATCGGCCCGCCCCATGCGAGGTCGATCGAGCCGTCGTGGAGACCTGCGCTAGCCGCGCCCGGTGTCGGCGAATCGAGCAAATCCACCGCGACGCCCTCGCTTGCGTAGAAGCCAAGCGCGTGGGTCGCATAAAATGGCGCATAAAACACCGCGCGGAAATTCTCGGAGAGTCTGACGCGCAACATTTACACCCCGTCTATTATGCCGCGACTTCGCACGTGATATTGCAATGCCGCGGAGAACCAACATAGCCGATTTGCGTCAGCTATTTCCGCGGCGCAGTCCCCTGCCGCGATCTGAAGAATACGGCCTTAGAAGTCAATGGTTTGCGACACCCCGGCACGCTGGGCCGGGGCAACGGCGGCAGGCGAGCTAAATACTGAAAGCTTGTTGATAAGGTGCAAAGCGTTCACGCGAGCCGCGAAGCGGTCACATTTTCATTGGGAATATGCAAGTCGCGGCCGTTTTGGCACGCCGGATAACCCAAAGGGGGTTCCATGAGCATCGCCAGGCGAGATGACGCCGTTGCGATCGACCAATCAATGGGAGAAATCACAGCCGACAGCATCCGCATTCTTATGCGGGATGTGTCAATAGCCACGACGCGCGAAATCAGCGGTCTCATCACGGACCTGGAGACCTTGCGCGACAGGCTGGTGAAGGACAGCAGCCGGTTTGAACGCGGCATCCTGGAGCATGCGACGTTGGGCAAGTCGGTCATGCGACTTGCAAACATCGCTTCCAACAGCATGATTGATTTGAAAAAGCCGGACGCAGCAACGCCCAGCGATGCGCCGCCTTCGATTGCCGATGGGGCAAACTGAGATTATCCTCGCGTAATCAGCGCTATACGCGCAACGCGCATTTGGCCGACTCGTGCCCGCGCTAACGCTGGTCGAGTTCGCCGAATACTTCCTTGGCGGCAACGGCTTGCTCGTAGCAGCTGCAGGGTATGGCGCTGGCGCGAGCCGGCCGGCTTTTGCCGGTCGTGCGGATATCGTGCAGCAGCTTGCCGCCTTTTAGCACCAGAAAGCCGACGCCGTTCGCGTTATCGGGGTCTTGCCAGACGCCAATGACAATGTGGTTTTCCTCAAAGATGCGCTTGATCGGCTCGGTGGTGCCGTCCATTGCCTTGCGGTTGGCGTCGGCGAGAGTAACGAGCTTGCTCTTGAGCTGTTCGTCCATGCTGGGCTCCCGTGTGCGCCCGCACTCTGATCCAATCCTTGCACGCGTGCGCTGACTGTCAAGCAACGCCGGCCTGTTACCCACGATCAGCACCGCCCGCCACCGTCACGTTTTCTTGAAATCTTTGTCGGCCACCGGTCAGACGCGACCGCGGAGCTTCGGGTTACTGCGAGTCAACGACGCGTCGAGTGTCGCCGCAGGCAATGCACAAAATTTTCAAGTTCAAAACCACAATCGGCCCTCGTGACGCCGCGGCTTGAAGCGCATGTTGATTCGCCTTGTCGGACGCGAGTCGGCTTAACCGCCGCAACCACACAGTGGAATGGCAAATGGTCGAGGGCAACTCTGTTGCGAGCGTTTTCGAGCTGAAACCGCCCGCGAAGGGGCGCGCAGCCGCGCGGCCGCGCAATCGGAGCCGCAAAAAACAGATCACGGCAAAATCAGACCTGACAGCGTTGAACGCACCGGGCGTCATTCCGCTTATGACGCAGAGCGTTACGCCAGCGTCGCGTCGCCTGCAGCTTTTTCGCCATGCGCAGGCGGCGGACAGATCATCGCTACTCGGCGCCATGTTGCTGCTCGTGACCTTTGCGGTCGCCGCACTCGGCATCGGGATCAACGCGCAAACCGGATGGCGCTTCGGCACGACGCTGATATCGGCCGCAACATTCGCAGGGCTTTCCATAGCCGCCGACATACTTGCCATCACGCTGCCAACGGTCGCGGTGGCTCTGTGGCTGCGCTCGCGCTGGGCGCTCGCATCCGCGGCGTGGGCAACCTGGGCGTTGTCGCTCGCCCTGGCCGTCCTCGCCTCGATCGGCTTCGTCAACCGGCACGTCGGCGACGCCGCCGCCGCACGCCAAGCCGTCCTCGGAACTGCGGCGGCACTTACGGCGCAACGCGACGCCGCCATCACGACTGCACGGCAAGCCGTTGGCGTGGCGGCGGAATCGCGGCAAGCCGAATGCATGATTCGCGGTCCGCGCTGCCGCGCTTTGGAGCAGGAGGAGCAGGTAAGGCTCAGCGAACTCTCGGCGGCGCTGGCGCTGCCGATGCCGGCCGCCCCGCGCGTCGCCGATGCCGATCCTCAGCTGGCCGGTGCGTCGCGATTGGCGACCTGGGCCGGATTGCATTTCACGACGGACGATCTCGGCAATCTG
>JASHXZ010000300.1 GCA_030043285.1 Xanthobacteraceae bacterium
TCGCGAAGGGCGGTGCGGTGAGCGCGAGCCCGTTATGGGCGTGGGTGACGCCAAGCGCTTCGCAGAGCCGGCCGGGCCCGGAGCACAGCAGGCGCACCTCGGCCAGGCCGCGTCGCCGCCGCATCACCGCGAGACCCTCGGTCGGCTCGATGGCCCGGATCAGCACCGCACTGGCCGAGCCCGGCGGCTCGCAGATCAAATTCAGGCACCAGTGGATGCCGTAGGACCGATAGACGTAGGCGTAGCCCGGCGGGCCGAACATGACAGCATTGCGCTCGGTCGGCCCGATATAGCTGTGCGCGGCCGGGTCGGTCTGGTGGTAGGCCTCGACCTCGACCAGCCGGCCGCCGACGCCATTGACCAGGAGGACCGCTCCGATCAGGTCCGGCGCCACCTCGTGGACGCTGCGACTGAAAAAGCTGCGGGTGAGCTGCTTACTCATGCGCGCAATGTCGCAGTCCCGAGGCCGGACGGTAAATCGTGAGTTAACAAGAGCACGGGTGCGATCACCAATCTGTGTCCGCGGCGACACACGCCAGGAACATTTGATTGTTGTTCGCCGCCATCGCGTTTGGCGCCGCTTTTTGGCCACAGGGTTCTTTGAAATCAATAGGCGCGGCGCCAAGCGCGCAAACAAACCACTGCGGTGCTTTCCGATTTCGGGCAAGGGGGAATAGAGGCCCTGAAGTCGGCCGGTGGGGAGGGGGGCGAGGGGGTCATAACTGGCCCTTGTGAGTTCTATGGATACCAAGACACAGTTGAAATCACGTCTGCCGAGCCGGCATGCCACTGAGGGCGCGGAGCGGGCCCCCCATCGTGCGTTCTATTACGCCATGGGGCTCACCTCCGAGCAGATCCACCAGCCGTTCGTCGGCGTCGCCACCTGCTGGAACGAGGCTGCGCCCTGCAACATCGCGCTGATGCGGCAGGCCCAGGCGGTCAAGCAGGGCGTCGCCGCCGGCGGCGCCACTGCCCGCGAGTTCTGCACCATCACGGTGACCGACGGCATCGCCATGGGCCACGGCGGCATGAAGGCGTCGCTGCCCTCGCGTGAGGTCATCGCGGACTCCGTCGAGCTGACGGTCCGCGGCCACGCCTACGACGCGCTGATCGGGGTCGCCGGCTGCGACAAATCGCAGCCCGGCATGATGATGGCGATGTGCCGGCTCAACGTGCCGGCGATCTACATCTACGGCGGCTCGATCCTGCCCGGCACCTTCAAGGGCCAGCCGGTCACCATCCAGGACGTCTACGAGGCGGTCGGCAAACACTCGATCGGCGACATGTCGGACGCCGATCTCGAAACGCTCGAGCAGAACGCGTGCCCGTCGGCGGGCGCCTGCGGTGCGCAATTCACCGCCAACACCATGGCGACGATTTCGGAGGCGATCGGGCTCGCTTTGCCCTATTCGGCCGGCGCGCCGGCGCCTTACGAAATCCGCGACAAGTTCTGCATGCTGGCGGGCGAGATGATCATGGATTTGATCGTCAAAAAAATCCGCCCGCGCGACATCGTTACGCGCAAGGCTTTGGAGAACGCAGCCGCGGTCGTCGCCGCGACCGGCGGCTCGACCAATGCGGCGCTGCACCTGCCGGCGATCGCCAACGAGTGCGGCATCAAGTTCGATCTGTTCGACGTCGCTGAAGTCCTGAAAAGGACACCTTATATCGCCGATTTGAAACCGTCCGGCCGCTATGTCGCCAAAGACGTATTCGAGGCTGGCGGCGTTCCGCTGTTGATGAAGACGATGCTCGACCATGGCTATCTGCATGGCGATTGTCTCACCGTCACTGGCCGAACCATCGCCGAGAACCTCAAGGCCGTGAAGTGGAACGCCGATCAGGACGTGATCCGACCTGCCGACAAACCGATCCTGGCGACCGGCGGGGTGATCGGCTTGAAGGGAAATCTCGCGCCGGAAGGCGCCATCGTTAAGGTTGCTGGAATGGAGCGCTTGCATTTCTCCGGACCGGCGCGCTGTTTCGACGGCGAAGAAGCCTGCTTCGAAGCAGTGAAAAACAAAAAGTACAGGGAAGGCGACGTGCTGGTGATCCGCTATGAGGGGCCCAAAGGCGGGCCTGGCATGCGCGAAATGCTGGCAACGACCGCCGCCCTCTACGGCCAGGGCATGGGCAACAAGGTGGCGCTCATTACCGACGGCCGTTTCTCCGGCGCCACGCGCGGCTTCTGCGTTGGTCATATCGGGCCGGAAGCGGCAGTCGGGGGCCCGATCGGGCTCCTTCGCGACGGCGACATCATCACGCTCGACGGCGCCAAGGGCACGCTCGACGTCAAGCTGACGGCGAGCGAACTCGAAGAGCGCCGCAAGCAATGGCAGCCGCGAGGCGAAGAATTCACCTCCGGCTATTTGTGGAAATACGCGCAGCAGGTCGGATCGGCACGCTATGGCGCCGTCACGCATCCGGGCGCATCGGTTGAGAAGGCGTGTTATGCGGATACGTAAGGGGGCGGCAAGCGCAGTGACCGGCGGGGTCCTGGCCGCGCTTGTCGGCCTCGCTCTCGCCTTGGGCCTCGTGGTCGACCGGAGC
>JASHXZ010000301.1 GCA_030043285.1 Xanthobacteraceae bacterium
CGGCGAACCCGTCGTCGGGCCGCGACAGATCCTTGTTGGCGACCGCGCGCACGATGTACGGCGTCACCAGGACCATCAGCTCGGTGCGTTGATTGATGTAGTCGTTGCTCTTGAACAGCGGCCCCAGGATCGGCAGCTCCATCAGGCCGGGGAAGCCGTTGATGTTGTGCCGGGTCGAATCCTGGATCATGCCGGCCATGGCCAGCGAGCCGCCCGACGGCAGCTCGACCGTGGTGTCGGCGCGGCGGGTGCGGATCGACGGGATCGTGGCCGTCGCGCTTGAGTTCGGCTGCGCCACAACGATGGAGTTATTGCTGGACAGATCCGACACTTCGGTCATCACCTTCAGGCTGATACGGCCGCCACTGAGCACGACGGGCGTGAAATTCAGGCTGACGCCGAAGTTCTTGAACGTCACCGAGGGCTGACACGTCAGCGCCGAGTTGGGCGCGTTCGATGCGGGCGAACAGGAATAGCCGCTGAGCACCGGGAACTCGCCGCCGGCAACGAACGTCGCGGTCTCGCCCGAGATCGCCGTCAGATTGGGTTCGGCCAGCGTGTGGATGACGCCAGCCTGCTCCATGGCGTGCAGCGTTGCGGTGATGTTTTGAAAGCCGCCGGTGACGCTGGATTCGTTGATCGCCTGTCCGAATGCCGAGAACTGATTGAGGTTATTGAAATTGACCACCGCCGTGCCGTAGTTCAGGCTGCCGGACAGATCGATGCCGAGCTGTTTGATCACATCGCGCTCGACTTCGGCGACCGTCACTTTGAGCATGACCTGGTCGCGGCCGCGCACCACGATGGCGTTGACGACCTTGGTGCCCTGCGGGACGGTCAGCGCCGAACCGTCATTGAGCAGCCGGGTGGCGATATCGTAGGCCTGCTGCGCCTCGGCCTCGCTCGCCGCGGTGCCGGAAAGGATGACGCCCTCGCCGATGCCCTGCACGGTGATGTCGGCATCGGGAATCACCTGCCGGATCGCGGCTTGGATACCGTTGAGGTCGCGCCTGACCGCGAGGTCGAAGCCGGCGATCTGCTTGCCGTCGGCGTCGAAGAAGAAGACGTTGGTCTCGCCGACGCCGATGCCGATAATGTAGGCGCGGCGCGCCGAGCGCACGATCGCGTTGGCGATCTTCGGATCGGCGACCAGAACGTCCTTGATGTCGCGGGGCAGGTCGATGACCACCGACTTGCTGACGCCAAGCGACACCACGCGCGATCCGACGTCGCTCGCCGCAACGTGGATGACCTGGCTCGGCGCTTCAGTGAGCGGCAGTTCGCCGGCCCGGGCGCCGCCATGGCCGATCGCCCACGACGCCATCAGGCCGATGACGGCCGCGGCCGTAAGTGCTTTGCCAACTGCCATCATCGATCTCTCCGCGCGCATCAGCGGGCCACCATGGTCAGGCTTCGCACGCCGAAGCTCACCGTGTGCATTGCCGCTTTGTCTGCATCGGCGCCGCTGCCTTCCGGATTCGGCGACTGCGAGTCGACGAGGCCGCGCAGCGACAGCGACAGCGTTCCCATCTGATGCGCCGCCTCGATCGCTTCTGCCTGCTGCGGCGTGAGCTCGAGCGTCGCGGTTTTGGCCATAGCGACCTTCTGGCCGTTTTTGTCCTCGACCGTCTGGTCCACCGCCAGCACCGGCACGTTGCGCAGAATGGTGTCGGTGACGATCGTCTCGGTCCCGGAAGCTTTCTCCGCCGCCTTGTCGTGGCGCGTCAGCAGGATGTCGACGTGATCCTCGGGCAGGATGAAGCCGCCGGCGCCGCTCTCCGGAGAAATCGACACGGCCACCGCACGCATTCCTTGGGGCAAGGTCGCCGCCAGAAAGCCCGAGCCCTTGGCGAACACCACGAAGGGATCGTAGATCGGCTGACCGGCGGCCACCGGCACGCGCACGATGCTGCCGTTGAATTGCGCGATCGCGTCGGGCCGGGCGGTTTTAGTGATGAAGTTGGCGTTCGCCGCGGCCTTCGGCCAGGTTTGCCATCCGATACTGCCGGCGGCGAGCACTTGGCCGCGGTCGAGATCGGTCTTGGCCACCAGCACCTCGACGGTCTCAAGCTGCACCACGGGCGCCTTCGGCGCTTCCGGCGCCGGCTTGTGGTTGCCACTCGCCAAATAGGCGGCAACGCCTCCAGCGGCGACGGCAACACCGAGTACGACTAGTCGCGCGCCTTTCATTACGCTTCACATCCCAAATCACGCCGCGGCACCGACGCCGCCTGCGACGGATTCCAGCAGCTAAACGTCAAAGCATGGTTAATGAGGCGTATCTAAATCGAGTTAATTGCGCGTTACGCCGCTCGCGCCACAGCTGCGCTCAGCGGCCGAGCGCCGCCAGCCACTCGGTATGCGGATAGACCAGCAGCGCCGCCGCGGCGAGCGCAATGCCGTACGGCACGCCGCCGCCGGTTCGATGCAGCCGTTCGACCCATTCGCGGCCGGCGAGGACGCGCGGCAGCGGCAGCATGCGGAATTGGATCAGGACGAGGGTAAGCGCGCCGCCGAAGATCGAGGCGTACAGCAGATAGTCGAGCAGATGCGCGAAGCCGAACCACAGCGCCGTGGCCGCCGCCAGCTTGGCGTCGCCGCCGCCGACCCAGCCGCAGCTGAACAGGCCGAAGCTGACGACCAGCACCGCCGCGCCGGCGCCGATGTGCCAGCCGATGGCCGCCGGGCTCATTCCGGTCAGCACCGCGAGCACGAAAAAGCCGCCGACCAGAACCAGCGAGACGCGGTTGGCGATCGTCATGGTGAACAGATCGCTCGAGGCGGCGAACGCCATGGTCGCCGGGAACAGCGTCAGTCCGATCGCTTGCGTCAGCATTGCGGCTCGATCGATAGACGACGTGGGTTGAAGCAAGGTTAGCGACGGCTGAAAATGAAAAGGCTCCGGAACCAACCGGAGCCCTCTCGTAGCAATGGAAAAACGACGCTTACTTGAGGGCGCTGGAAACGCTCGAGAAGGTCGTCTTCAAGTTGGTGCCGAGGCCCTGCACGACGGCGATGATGGCAACCGAAATGCCGGCGGCGATGAGGCCGTATTCAATGGCCGTGGCGCCTGACTGGTCCTTCACGAAACGCGAAACAAGGGTCTTCATGGGTTGGCTCCTTAGGTCCACACTTGGCTGTCTGAGCGTCGACCCAACGGCCTTCTTGGACCATTTGGATCGCTGGCGACGCTAACAACAAACAATTTCGACGCCGTTAAACCATTCGCATAAAACCGCGGGTTCCCCGCCAAACGAGGACGTAGTTAACAGCGTGTTTCGTCCGTCGCGATCCGTCGTTTCGCGCCCTACCGCGACCGGATCGCCGGCGCTGTTCCTTGCCGCGCATATTTGCACGGCCGACGTTAAATCGCCGTAAGCAATCGCGTCGATTTTTACCGCAATGTGCGGGTTTGTTCTTTGCTGTCTCGATCGCATTTTCCGGGCGCCGGAATGCCGGCCGTGTGTACCAATTGCTTAAGCATTTGGCAGACATTTGCAGCCATTAATTCGAGCCGGTTTGCCATACGCCGAAGGTGCGCGTCCGCAACGACTTCAACAAAAAAGGCGCCGGCAAACAGGGAGCATTTGCCATGGAACAAACGAGCAAGAAATCAATCGGGCCGACGCCCCCGTTCGCGCGCACCCGAAAGCTGGTCGCGCGTTTCTGCTCGAGCGAGCGCGGCAACGTCGCGATCATCTGTGCGTTGTGCGCCCTGCCGCTGGTCAGCGCCATCGGCTGCGTCGTCGATTATACGATGGCCTCGACGATTAAAACCCGACTGCAGGCGGCCGCCGATGCCGCGGCGTTGGCAACCGTTTCGATCAACTCGCCGGTCATCTCGACGGCGACCAATATGAGCGGCAACGGCACCGTCTCCAACGGCGCGACCACGGCGACCAGCTATTTCAGCGCCAACCTGACGTCGGCGCCGGCGGACACCGGCTACACCAATCTGACATCCAATGCGACGGTCAGCAAAAGCGGACAAACGGTGACCGCGGCCGTGACCTTCTCGGCTTCCGTTCCCACGTATTTCATGGGCGTGCTCGGCTTCAAAACTGTCGGGATTTCCGGCACGTCGACGGCAAGCTACAGTTTGCCGACCTTCATCAATTTCTACCTCCTGCTCGACGTCTCGGGCTCGATGAGCTTTCCTTCGACCCAGGCCGAGCAGCAAAGGCTGATGGCGGTCAATCCCGACGACCTGCTGGGAGACCCTGGCTATCAGCAAGGCTGCCAGTTCGCCTGCCACTTCTCCGCGCAGGGGTCCTGCCCGCAAACCGGCGATCCCGTCCACATGGGTCCGACCCCGGCCATGGGCGCGGCCGCGCCAAAGAACACCAACCCGTCGCCTGGCGGCTACTGCCAAGGATTTCTCATTTCGCGTCTTGGCACCACGCCGGTGTCACTTGGAACGCCTTCCAGTACCAACAACAACGTACAGAACGGCAACAACATCAATTGGGGCAATACACCGGTTTCGAATTGTCCGAATCCGGGAACGACAGCCTGCATCCAGTTGCGCGCCGACGCGGTCGGCTATGCGGTCAACGCGCTGTTGTCGCAGGCCACCCAAACCGAAGGCGCCGACGGAATATCGAACCAGTTCCAGGTGGGACTGTTTCCCTTCATTCAGAACGTATGCACCTCCAGCGCCGGCAGCAGCAATTCGTGCTCGGTCGGCCTGACCACCAGCCTCAACGGCAGCACGATCACGAGCTTCGCGACACAGCTGGCAAATCTTTTGGATACGGGTCAAAACGCCACGCTGGGCTCCGGCGGCACGCATTTCGAGAACGCGCTCTCCAGCATGAATACCTTCATCACCAACGTCGGCACCGGCTCGAGCTCGACCAGTGGCCTGCCCTATCTCTTCATCGTCACCGACGGCTCGCAGGATTATCAGACGCAGTCGGGCGGCAACTGGAGTGCGGAAAACTGGTCGGCCTCTACGGACGTGCCCTATCAGAACACGTCGACGGTCATGCCCGGATTCACTGGAAACGACCAGACCGGCAGCCAGAACATCAATTGGTGCACGAAGATAAAAAATCGCGGCATCACGATTGCCGTCCTGTACATTCCTTATCAGCCCATCTCGGATCCCAGCACCATCTGGAATGACGAAGACGGCTACGCCAACACCAACGTCAATAGCGGGAACATTCCGGCGTCCCTGCAGGGTTGCGCGTCACCGAACTTCTTCTATACGGCCAGCTCGCCGGCGGACATCACCAACGCGTTGGTCACGATGTTCGAGCAGGCGGTCAGCACCGCGCACATCACCAACTGAAGTATCGCCCTTAAGGAGCGAGCGTGCGCTCGATCGAAAACCCGCGCAATCGGTCGCAGCATTTGACGTCGTCCGTAAGTGCCGCCAACGCGCCCTGCCGGAAATAGCCGGCGCAGGCTACGCGACTGCCATGACGCGGAGCCGAGTAAGTACTCCCGGCGCTTATCGTTCAAGGCGTCCTGCCGGCGCGGTCAGGAATGCGTTCTCGTCGCATGGCGGGAACGTTGTCTGCGTCGGCGCCGGCCGTCACTGCCAATGGCTGCGCCCGTGCCTCGCATGAGGGCCCACGGGATAGCGCCACCGGCGGCGGCTTAGCAGAATATCCCCGAGAGCGGACACCGCGCTTGGCGTCACAGCCCGAACTGGAACGGAACCGGAGCTCAAACCCGATCCAGAGCCCGAGCCCCGTCCAGGGCTCGAAGAGTTAACACGTCGTGACGCTTTGCGGGGGATACAACACACAAGAGCTGCTTCGCGGCGTCACATACAGGCTGTCGCTCAGCGCGATCGACGCCGGAAAGACGTAACCGAACAGCGGCGTATAGGTGTAGCTCACCTGGGCGTAAATCAGGTAGCACGGATACGCGTTGCAGGTAGCGAAGTTGCCCGGAACGGTGGCGGATGCCCCCTGCGTCAGCGCGGTGCCATTGAGCGAATAGCTCCAGCTTACGATGGCTTTCGTCGCGCTCTTCACCTCAATTTGCGAGACCGTGACAGCGACCGGCGTCGCCGAGTATGGCGTGAGTATCACGCCGGTTGCGCCGACGATGTTGCTCATATCGGTCGACTGAATCGTCGAATATTGATTGGTGATGGCGGCGAGCGAATAGGTCGCGGTGCGCACTTTCATGTAGACGGCGATCGCCCTGCCGGCGTCGATCGAGCCCAGGAACATGACAACGAGCACGGGCAGCATCATGCCGAACTCGACCGCCGCCAAGCCGCGCGTCGATGCCGCAAAACGCCGACAGAGCCTGGCGGCTGGCGGTCGCATCAATAGGGCTCCACGCGAAACGAGGAAACGCCCATGAGCTCGGTGCTACCGTTGCCGAGGCTGGCCAGCACGTAGCCCAACGGCCCGCTGACGATCGGCCATTGATAGATGAGCTGCACCACCATGACCTGACCGGGCGTGCCTGGCGTAAACGACCACGTATTGGAAACCTGGCCCTGGCCGTTGAAGGCCAAGGCCGGTTCGGAGGCGTTGGCGCCGGCGAAATCCGAGTAGGCCTGCACGTTGATCATCAACGAGTTGCAATTGAACAGCGCGCTGATCATCGGACAGACGTCGCTTTTAAATTGCGCCAATTGCTGCGCGGTGGTCGTTTCGTTGTTCTGCACGAAACTATTCTGGGCCTGGCCGGTCATGAACAGCCGGCCCGCTTCAAGGGCCGCGTTTTGCAGCACCTGCTGGGCGAACAGATAAATCGTCACTTCCAGGATGGCGATCAGCGTCGCCAGGAAAGGCGCGGCGATCAGGGCAAACTCGACCGCGCTGGTGCCGCGCCGCGCGCCGGCGAAACGCGCGATTTCACGCGTGAAACTCCGAACACGCCTTGCGGAATTTCGGAACATGTCTGCCGCCGCCTCTCAGGCGCGTCCGCCAGCAGCACCGGCAAATCGCACCAAACGCGGCCCAACATGCTCTTAAAATTTAAATTATCCTTTTGCGGCACTTGGGAAAAGCCGCCCGCGCGATTAAACGATCATTTACCCCGACATTTCATTTGCTGCGATGCTCGCGTTCGCGACGCCCTATTCATCGGCCATTAATGGCGTTGGCCGATATCAAGCCGTTATGGCGCTCGATGCGCCGCCGCATCCTCCAGCGTTTTGCCGGCGCATTGCGGTCGAGAGCGCAGAAGCTGACGGTCGGCGGTCCACGATGTTGCAGGAATTGATCAGTCTCATCGGCGTCATCGGCGAAACGTTGACCAGGAACGTGCCGATCTCGATCGGCCTGGCGGTGGTTTTCACCGGGCTGACCTCGTTCTGGGCCTGTAATCCCGGCAAGCCGTGGTGGCGCAAGCGCGATCTGGTCACCGACCTGTGCTATTGGCTGTTCATTCCGGTGATCACCCGCTTGCTGCGCATCGGGCTCTTGATCGTCGCGGCGGCGCTCGTTTTCCGCATCACCACGGCCGACGGCCTCATCGCGTTCTACGAGAACGGCCACGGCCCGCTCGCGGCCCTGCCGCTCGCCGCGCAGGGCATCATCTTCCTCATCGGCGAGGACATTATCCTGTACTGGACGCATCGCTGGTTTCATGGCGAGCGGTTCTGGAAGTATCACGCCGTGCACCATTCCTCCGAGCAATTGGAATGGATCTCAGCGGCACGTTTCCACCCCGTGAACCTGTTCCTCGGCAGCGTGCTGGCCGACGTGGTGATGCTGTTCGCCGGCATTTCGCCCAACGTGTTCGTGGTGCTCGGGCCACTGACCATCGCGCATTCCGCATTCGTGCATGCCAATCTCGACTGGACGCTGGGACCGTTCAAATACGTCATCGCCGGCCCGGTGTTCCACCGCTGGCATCACACCGCAGCCGAACGCGGCGGCGAGAAGAATTTCGCCGCGACCTTCCCGATCCTCGACGTCCTGTTCGGCACCTTCTACATGCCGGCGGGCGAATTGCCCGACCGTTACGGCGTCGACGACCGGAGCTTTCCGCAGACTTTCGGCGCCCAGCTGGTGCATCCGTTCACGCGCTAGGCCGTTTTCGACCGGGGCAGCGAATTTAGTCGACCAAGCGCAAGCCGCGCCGGCCGAGATTTGCAGTTCGTTCACCAATTTGCCGTCAATTATCCAAGCCGTATCTATGTCGGCGGGCGCTTTGAATTTGTCGTATCCGCGTAGCGTATCGGAGATTCCGATGTCCCATCCTTGCCTGCGCGGCCGCGCCGGCCTCTGGCTCGTGGCCGCCCTGTGCACCGCTCCTATCCTGGGCCTTGGTTTGGCTCCGGCGCGGGCAGGTCAGCCGATCGTCGTGCCGGTCGACAATGCAACGCTCATCAAGTTGCCCGAGCGGGCCGCCACCGTGGTGATCGGCAATCCGCTGATCGCCGACCTCACGATCCAGCCGGGAGGGCTCGCGGTCATTACCGGTAAAGGCTACGGCGCCACCAACGTCATCGTGCTCGACAAAGCCGGCGCGGTGCTGAACGAGCAGACTGTCGAGGTCGTGGGGCCCATCGATCCGACCGTCGTCGTCTATCGCGGCGTGACGCAGCAAACCTACAGCTGCACCCCGGATTGCGAACGGCGCATCACATTGGGCGACACCGGCACCGAGTTTTTCGACGGCGCCATCGACAAGGATTATTTCACCAGGACGCTCGGGCAGACCGTCACGCGCGACAGCCAGGCCATGGCGGCGGGAGCCAAGTAGTAGCCTCGCCGGCCCGCCGCAATCGAGGGCCCGCGCGGCTTCGCGGCGCTACGGCACCGGCAGCGCCGTGGTCGATTTGATCTTCTCCATGGCGAAGCGCGAGGTGACGTTGCTCAGCGGCACCGCGGCGATCAGGCGTTTATAAAAGCCATCGTAGCCGGCGATGTCCGGAACAACGACGCGCAGCATGTAATCGACGTCGCCGGCCATGCGGTAAAACTCCATGACCTCCGGCATGGCGCCCACCACCTTGGCGAAGCGGTCGAGCCAGTCCTGCGAATGGTCGCCGGTCTCGACGGAGACAAACACGGTAACGCCGAGCCCGATCTTGTCCTGGTCGACCAGCGCCACGCGCTTTTGAATGACGCCTTCGGCTTCGAGCCGCTGAATGCGTTTCCAGCATGGCGTCGACGACAGGCCGACGCGCGAGCCGATCTCGGCGACCGACAGCGCGGCATTTTCCTGCAGAACGGCAAGGATTTTTCGATCGATGGCGTCCATAGAAATAATCTTCCAATATTTCCCGGCATGACGCCAGTTTAGAGGAAAAAAATTCTAAATCAAGCGCCCGGTCCGCCGCACTATGGCCGCCCGGAGGGACGACCGGCTGAGGTCGCCGGCGGGCGTTATTTCAGTGGCGCCGCGGCCGTCGCTTCGGCCAGGAAGGCCTCGACCTCGGCCCGCGTCGGCATGCCGGCGCCGCCGCCGAACCGGC
>JASHXZ010000302.1 GCA_030043285.1 Xanthobacteraceae bacterium
GTGCTCGGCCCGTTTCAGCCGCTGACCACGTTCGGCGCCCAAGCGCACACCATGGCGATCGTGCTGCCCGAAGGCCAAACGGCCCTGGCGACGGTGCGCGCGCTCGACAACCCGATCGGCACCGTGGCGGTGCTGCAGCCGATCGATCAGGCGCTGGCGGATTGGCGCTCGACCACGGCGCTGACCGTGACGTTGTCGGCGACCACCGGCTTCGTCGTGCTCATTCTCGGCTTCGCCTTCCATTGGCAGGCGACGCGCGCCCGCGAGGCCGACCTTATTCACGACACCGTGCGCAGCCGCATCGACACCGCACTCAACCGCGGCCGTTGCGGACTGTGGGACTGGGATTTGGCGCGTGGCCGCGTGTTCTGGTCGCATTCCATGTTCGATATCCTCGGTCTCAAGCCGAAGGACGATTTGCTGACGTTCGGCGAAGTCAATGCGCTGGTGCATGCCGACGACGTCAACCTGTACGACCTGGCGACGCAGCTCGCCGACGCCAGGGCGCAGTCGTTCGACCACGCGTTTCGCATGCGCCATGCCGACGGCCGCTGGCTATGGCTGCGCGCGCGCTGCGAATTGACCCGGCAGGATGGCGACGCCGGGCTGCATCTCATCGGCATCGCCGTCGACGTCACCGAACAAAAGAGCCTGGTGGAGAAAACAGTCGCCGCCGATCTGCGGCTGCGCGACGCCATCGAGACCATCCCGGAGGCGTTCGTGCTGTGGGATGCCGACAACAGGCTGGTGCTGTGCAATTCCAACTTTCAGGCGCTGCATCACCTGACAGACGAGGCGGTGGCCGCCGGCACGCCCTACGAGAACGTCGTCGCCACCGGCAAAAAGCCGATCATCCGCACCACCGTCGCCAACGACGAAGGCCTGCCGCCGGGCGCGCGCACCTTCGAAGCGCAGCTCGATGACGGCCGCTGGATGCATATCAGCGAACGGCGCACCAAGGACGGCGGCTACGTCTCCGTCGGCACCGACATCACCAAGATCAAGCTGCACGAGCAGCGGCTCGTCGAGGGCGAAAAGCGCCGCATCGCCACCATCGACGATCTGCGCAAGTCGCAGCAGGCGTTGGAGCAGCAGGCCGACCAGCTTGCCGATCTGGCGGAAAAATACGCCGAGGAGAAAACCCGCGCCGAGGAAGCCAATCAGACCAAATCGAAGTTCCTGGCCAACATGAGTCACGAGCTGCGCACGCCGCTCAACGCCATCATCGGCTTTTCCGAGATCATGGAAGCGCAGATGTTCGGGCCGCTCGGTGCCGAGAAATACGGTGAGTACTCGCGCGACATCAAGGAAAGCGGCCAGTATCTGCTCGACGTCATCAACGACATTCTCGACATGTCGAAGATCGAAGCCGGCGGTATTCGGCTGACGCTCGAGGACGTCGATCTCGATCCGGTGCTCGCCGATTGCCTGCGCGTGGTGTCGGGACGCGCCAACGAGAAGCGGCTTAAGCTCACGTCCGACATCGCGCCGGCGATCCATCTGCGGGCCGACCGCCGCGCCATCAAGCAGATCGCATTGAACCTGCTGTCCAACGCAGTGAAATTCACCCCCGAAGGCGGCGCCGTGACGGTCCGCGGCCATGTGCGCGGCGGCACTGTCACGATCGCCATCCAGGACAGCGGCATCGGCATCCCGAGGACCGCGCTGCACAAGCTGGGTCGGCCGTTCGAGCAGGTCGAAAGCCAGTTGACCAAGCGGCACCAGGGCTCCGGATTGGGGCTCGCTATCGCCAAATCGCTGGTCGAGATCCACGGCGGCGCCATGCGCATCTTCTCGACGCTCGGCAGCGGAACCACCGTAATGGTGCGGCTGCCCGTCGAGGCAAGGCCGCCGATACGCGTAGCTGCGTAGCTAATCTTACGGCGCCCCGCCCAGAATCTGCACGAAGCATTCGCGGACTTGCCGCTGCGTTTCCACCACATGGGCGTGGAGCGCGGGAAAATCCGGCAGGTCGGCGGCGCGCGCGAGCAGGCTCAACACGCCGGCGCTGGCCGATGCCGGATCAAATTTGCCGGGCAGGCAAAGCCGCAGGATTTGCGTCAGGTCGTGAAACAGCCGGACCGCAGGCCGCAGGATCGCGGCATCCTGCGGCGCAAGGACGCCGAGGCTCGCCGCCTGGTCCAGCACCCGCGCGGTCGAGGGATCGAGAATGTCCGGCAGCGCCGCCGCGTGGATCAGCTGCAGATATTGCGCGATGAACTCGATGTCGACGAGCGCGCCGGCGGCATTTTTCAGGTCCCACGGATCGGCGTCGCCCTTTTCGGCGGCAATCGCGGCGCGCATGTCAATGACGTCCGCCGCCACTGCCGCAGCGTCGCGGCGGCGGCGCAGCACGTTGCGGATAACGGCCGCGATGCGCGCGGCAAATTCAGGCGGCCCCGAGATGACGCGCGCGCGCGTGAGCGCCATGTGCTCCCAAGTCCAAGCCTCGCGCTCCTGATAGTGCCGGAAGCGCTCGAGCTTCGTCGCCAGCGGACCCGAGCGGCCGGATGGCCGCAACCGCATGTCGACCGGATAGAGCACGCCGTAATTGGTTTGCGCCGTCAGCGCACTGATCAGCCGTTGCGTCAGGCGGGCAAAATACTGGGCGCCGTCGAGCGGCCGCTCGCCATCGGAGCTCGGACGCTGCTCGTCGAAGTCGTAGATCACAATAAGATCGAGATCGGAGCTTGCCGTCATTTCCCGGGCGCCGAGCCGTCCCATGGCCACAATGGCGGTTTCGGCGCCGGGCAGGCGCCCGTGCGCGGCAGCAAAATCATCCTGCACTCTTTGGTGCACGGCGCGTAGCAGAACTTCAGCGAGGCGCGCGAACACTGCGCCGGCCTGTTCGGCGGCGAGCGGACCCGACAGGATGCGCGCGCCGATCAGAAACATATGCTCCTGGCCGAACAAGCGCACCGCGTCGAGAAACTCCTCGGAGCTCCGCGCCTCGCCGAGCACACGCGCGAGCTCGCCGGCCAAACGCGCATCGTCGGGCAGCGCGCCGAAGAAGGTCGGATCGATCAACAGATCGATCAGATGCGGACTGCGCGCCAGCGTATCGGCAAGCCGCGGCGCCACGCCGACGAGCAATGCGATGAACGCCACCATTTGCGGGTTCCGCCGCAACAGCGACAGGAAGCGTCCGCCGGCGCGCAGCGCGGCGACGAAGCGATCGAAGGCCGCAAAGGCGAAATCCGGATTTTCGGCGCGCGCGACCTGATCGATGATCAGCGGCAGAAGCTCGATCAGATTGTTGCGCGCCTGCTCGCCGCGCAAAGCGGGATAGAGCGGCGTGCTCCAGCGCCCCACCGCTTCGGCAACTTGCGGCGGCTGACGGAAGCCAAGCTCGGCCAGCCGATCGAGCGTCTCGCGCTCGCGTTCCGGCGTCGCGAACGACAGATGCTGCTGTTCGGCAAGGAACGCGGGTTCGCGCTCGAACAGGCGCACATAGTGGCGCTCGACCGTGCGCAATTGCGCCACAAGGTGCGCGGCGAAGGTTTGGCGTTTGGCAAAGCCGAGGAAATGCGCGAATTGCTCGAGCGCGTCCGGCTCGGCAGGCAGCGTATGGGTCTGCTCGTCATTGCGCATCTGCAGACGATGCTCGACGCGACGCAGAAAGTCATAAGCTGCCGACAATTCGTCGCGCGTGGCAGCATCGATCCAACCGCCGGCGGCGAGCGCCGCCAGCATGTCGACGGTGCGCCGCCCGCGCAGCTCCGGATGCCGGCCGCCCGCGATGAGCTGCTGGGTCTGGACGAAAAACTCGATCTCGCGAATGCCGCCGCGGCCGAGCTTGATGTTGTGACCCTCGACCGCGATTTCGCCGTGGCCGCGATAGGCATGGATCTGCCGCTTCATTTCGTGCACGTCGGCGATCGCGGCGAAGTCGAGATATTTGCGCCACACGAACGGCGCCAAGTCGTGCAAGACCTTGTCGCCGGCAGCGATATCGCCGGCGCAAGGGCGCGCCTTGATCATCGCCGCGCGCTCCCAATTCTGGCCGCGGCTTTCGTAGTAATCGAGCGCCGCGTCGATCGAGATGGCAATCTGCGTCGAGGACGGATCGGGGCGCAGGCGCAGATCGACGCGAAACACATAACCGTCCGCGGTGCGCTCCTGCATGAGCTTCACCAGCTCGCGCGTCAGGCGGACAAACAACGGCGCGGGCTCGATCCGCGGCGGCAACGCCGCGGCGTCTGGATCGAACAGAACGATCAGATCGATGTCGCTGGAGAAATTCAGCTCATGGGCGCCCATCTTGCCCATGGCGAGCACGACGTAGCCCGAGCCAATTTCGGGATGACGCAGTTCGGCCGGCACCAGATTGCCGCGCCGTCCCGCCTCGCGCAGCAGATAGCCGACCGCGACGCCGAGCGCCGTATCGGCAACTTCAGTCAGCGCCTGCGTCACGCGTTCGACCGGCCAGACCCCGCCGATATCGGCAAGCGCGATAAGCAGCGCGGAATCGGCCTTCAGGCGGCGCAGAACGCGCATCAGGGTCGGCTGCGTACGCGTAACAGCGCCGGCACGCCGCGCACCTGCAAGCAACGTTGCGATTTCTTTATCGGGATCCGCGGTGAGCAAGCGCAACAGGCGCGCGGGATCGGCCGCCACCAGCCCCCAGAGGTAGGGCGCGCTGTCGGCAATGCCGGCGGCGATGCTGGTCAGCTGCGGATGGTCTTTGATGAGGCCCGCCAGCCCTTTGCCGGCTGGTTTTGTCGCGATGCCGGCAAGCCAGTCGGCAACGCGTTCGGCCGCCGCGGCGGACGACTGCGGCAGGCCCACCGGCGCGCCAAGTTCCGACGATGCAGCCGAGGAGATTCGCCGGACCAGCGCCGCTTCGTCCAGTTTCACCTTGGTCGGCCGCTTGCGGACAGCCGGGCGGCTCATCCGGCCACCACCGGTCCGGCGCGCGGCAGCGCGATGGTGCTTTTGAGGCCCGGGTGATTGTCTTCAAGTTTGAGTTCGCCGCCGTGGAGGCGTGCGACAGCGGAGGCGAGGCTCAGGCCGAGACCCGAGCCCGGTTCCGAGCGGCTCTGCTCGAGACGCACGAAACGCTCGACGACCCGAGCGCGATCGGCTTCCGGAATGCCGGGTCCGCGATCCTCGACGCTGAGCATAATGCGATCGCCCTGGCTGCCGGCTTTGAGCACGATCGCGGCGGGACTGCCGTTCAATTTGCTCGGTGCAGCGTATTTGATCGCGTTGTCGACCAGGTTGGCGAGCGCCTGGCTTACCAGCTCGCGATTGCCGCGCACCGGCGCCGCCGCGGCAGCGTCGACCTTGAGCGCCAGGCCTTTCTCTTCGGCCAAGGGCTCGTACAGCTCACCAACGTCGCGGGCGATTTCGGCGGCATCGAATTCCGTCATGTTGTCGCGGGCATGCCCGGATTCGGCCCGTGCGATCATCAACAATGCGTCGAAGGTGCGGATCAGCTCGTCGGATTCCGCGATCGTCGTCTCGAGCGCGGCGCGATAATGCGCTTCGTTGGTCGTGCCGCGCAGCGCCTCTTCACAGCGGTTGCGCAGCCGCGTCAGCGGCGTTTTCAGGTCGTGCGCGATATTGTCCGAGACTTCG
>JASHXZ010000303.1 GCA_030043285.1 Xanthobacteraceae bacterium
ATCGGCCAGCATCTTCGACGGCTGACCCGGACGCTGAACGAAGCCGAAAAATTATTTGGCTTGGATCCCTCTCGAAGTGGATATGGAACGCCCTCGGATATCGTTCTTGGCCCGATGGACACGTATGAGAAGCTGGACCAAGGGTGGTACAGTGTCTACGACCCCGCGGGGAGGCAGCAGTCGATTATCGACAAGGATTCAAGGCGTGTGGCAGTGATCCTTATTATCGGACAATCAAATGCCGCGAATCATGGTACGGGTAAGTATGTGGCGAGACACCAAGTCGATAATTTCAATCTTTATGACGGCAAATGTTATCATGCCCTGGATCCCTTGCTTGGTGCGTCAGGTGAGGGTGGCAATTTCGCAACGCGACTTGGCGACAAGCTCATCGACGCGGGTTTGTTCGATCGTGTTATCCTGGCGCCGATCGCAATGGGTGGCACTACGGTCGAACAATGGGCGGAAGAGGGCATGTTCAATCGCCGTATCCCTGTTGTCATCAGGCGTTTGCACGATGCCGGCTTGAGCACCGACCTTGTTCTTTGGCAGCAAGGCGAAGGTAATCAAGGAGTCGGTGACATCGGAGGTCGGCAGTATCGTAAGAACCTTTTGGAAGTCATTCGCACGTTCCGAAGATGCGGTGTGGCCGCGCCGTTCTTTGTCTCACTGACGACCACATGTGGCGGACCACACCCTAATGCCGAAAATATTCGAGCCGGTCAAAAAAGTGTGGTCAATCCGATGGCTGCAATCTATCAGGGGGCCGATACCGACACGATTGGCCTGGAGCATAGATGGGACACTTGCCACTTCAACGAAGTTGGTCTCGACATGGTCGCGTCGCTTTGGCTGGAGGTAATTTCAACTTATTGTCATTCAGCACAACAGGTCGTTGCGCCGTCATCAGGCAGTAGCGGTCTCGGTCTCGTGGTTGGCGGCTAAAATGGCTGAGGGCGGTCGAGATATCCCATTCGTCGCGCCTCTGCGCACCCGCATCATCAGCTATGCGTGGGGTGATGCGTACGTCGACGAATTGCTCAGCCTTGCGTTGCCGGCGCTGCTCGCGCCGGGCAACCTACCGGCCGTCGCGGCGCTGGTTCCGTGCGAGCTGGTGCTGGTTTCCGAGGAACGGCAATTTGCCAAGATTGCCGCCCATCCGGCCGTCAGGGAGGCGCAGAAGCTGTGCCCGGTGCGCCTCGTCGGTCTCGACGATCTGATCACGCGCAGCGACAAGTACGGCATGGCACTGACTTACGCGCTGCACCGGGCCTTTGCTGACCTTGGCCCGGCGATGGTCGACGCCTGGCTCATCTTCTTCAATGCCGACTTCATCCTTGCCGATGGCAGCTTGCGCAATCTGCTCGACCACTTGATGCGCGGTGAGCGCATCGTCGCTTCGCCGAGCTATTGCACGATCAAGGAGGAGCTGGTTCCGGAATTGAAGCGGCGGCTTGCGCGCGACCCGACGCAGCTGGCCATTGCACCCCGCGTGATGGCTGAGCTAATTCTGCAGCATCGTCACGTCACAATTCGCGGCAAGACCGTTAATCAAAGACGCTTTCACCTGCTGCAGGCCGATCAGTTTTATTGGCAGGTCGACGATAAGACGCTGGTCGGCCGGCAAATGCCGGTCGCCATCGTCGGCATGCGGCCGCAACGTTATTTGGTCGAACCCACCGCGTTCTGGGACCATGGCCTGATGCTGGAACTCTGCCCGGATGCCGAAGTCAAGTTGCTCGGCGATTCGGATGAGTTTTTGATGCTTGAGCTGCGCAGCGGCGGGGTTGCTCAAGAACAGATTGTCTTCGGCATGCCGGATCCGCGCGACCTCGCAGAGCGGATGATCACCTGGGTCACGCCTTACCAGTCGAGCTTTGCCCACCGGCCGCTGGTCCTGCATTCAGGAGAGATTCCTCCCGCGGCACAAGCGGCACAGAAAGAACTCGATGTCTTCGTCACTAGCGTGTTGTCTTACGCCCCGAGCTTTCCGTCGCACATCGGCCACCCGCAATGGGATTATCATTGGCCCGATTTCACGAAGATCCGGCACGCGTTTTTGTCGACCAGGCTCGGGCCGCGGACCGAGTTCGACACACCCCCGGCAAGCCTGCTGCCGATCGATCGACTGTGGTGGCGGCTTGATGGAGTGGAAAAGGCCCACGCCCGCAAGATCGCCCGGTTGGAGGACGCCCTCCAGGAGATCGACCGGGAAATGACCGCTTATGCCGCGACGGCTCTCAACAACGTCGCCGCTACGGATGCAGGCCCTGCGCCGACGGAGGATCTTTTCGCGCATAGGATGTTGGAGGCGGGCCTTGACGGCGCGCAGAACGCCGCAAGGGGCCACGCGATCCTGGACCTAATGGATCGCACGGTGGCCAAAAGGCAGAGCGAAGCGGAGGCGCGAAAAGCGAAAATTCGCTTGGCCATGGCGACCGCCGAGGAACGGCATGAAGCTGGCCAGAGCGAGGAACTCCGCAACGCGAGGCACGAATACCAGCGTCTGCTGCGGCCGCGCGTCGCATCGGCCGGAATTCCGGTCGTGCGCTGGCGCACCGGAGTCCAACGCGATCTCGCGCGGCCGCTCGAACTGGCGGCGATCGCTCCGGGCCGGCCGCTTTTCGATGTTTCATGGTTCCAAGTGCCGTGGCAACTACCGCAGGAACGCCTGTCCAGTAACGAGAGGCTCTCCCGTGAGTCTTGGCGCCGCCGCGTCGCACGCAAGGTGTACTACTCGGTGTTCGGTTGCTGGCCGCATGTGACCATGCTCAATCCGTTCTGGGCCTGTGCGCAGCCCTTGCTGGCGGCAATCGACGCGGCCAAGGCTGGCGGCGCCCGCGACGCCCTTTTCGTCGTCGATACGCCCGGCGTTTTGTTCGGCATTACAGCACTGCCGGGCAAGAATGCACACGTCTCTCCTGAGGCGTTGACGTCGGAGCTGTTCGCCAAGGCGCTTGAATCGCGCCGGCAGTTCGATCTGTGCGTGCTCCAGCTCGACTCCGACGATATTCCGCGATTGTCCGAATTGCTCACCAGACTGGCGCCGTACATGCGCTCGGGGGGCACCGTCGTCGGTTTCTACATGAACGGTGGGCGGCCGATCGGCTCGCTGATGCTGGACGGCCGCGACAGCAGGGTAGCGTTTACCGGCTCGGCGGCTTCGATGCGCGCCATGCGAATCTATTTGGCGGCGTTCAACCGCATCTATGGACGGCGATTTTTTGGAGTGGCCCGCGGCTTCCTCATGCTGGTCTTGAGCATGCCCTTGATCGTATTGGCCAATCGGGCCGAGGCCGCGGCGGCCAAACGGAGCCGCCTGCCCGACATGTCGTTTCGCACCAGCGTCACGATCGTTGTCAAGGAGCCTAACGAGTAGCGCGCTATCTTGATGTGGCTCAGCACGGTGTGACTTTGCTCAAAAAGTCTCCGCCGCGTTTAGGGCCAATCTCATGGATGCGGCCGGGCGGCCGCGTCCGTAAAGGGTTCCAGTCAGCGTGGTCCGATCAATACCGCGGCTTCCACGCCGTCCTTTGCGGCTATCAGTTCGCGCTATTTCGGCGCGGGGCAAAGTCATTGGCGCGCTTCCCAAACCGCTATCCGGTCACATGGCCTTAATACGGAGGAACGCGAACAGGACCATGCGCAGGAGCATAACCCCGTGCCGGAATCGCGAAATCTGTGTCTCGCCGTAGCTGCGATTCGCGTATCGGATTGGCACCTCGACGATCTTCAAACCAAGCTTTGATGCGCCAAAAATCAGATCGAAATCACCGAACGGGTCGAAGTCTCCGAAATATGCGCGTCCGGCTTTGAGTCTTTGGTAATCCGACCGCCGCAAGACCTTGGTTCCGCATAGTGTGTCCGTGAGACGCTGCGAAAGCAGCCAGCTGAAAACGACCGAGAAGGTCTTGTTGGCGAGCAGATTGAGGAAGCGCATCGCCTCGTCTTCCATCGGATAAACCAATCGCGATCCGTTCACGAATTCACCCTTGCCGGATGCGATCGCCTGCCAAAATTTTGGCAGCTGTTCGGGAGGCATGGTGAGATCGCCGTCGAGGATCATCAGGACGTCGCCGCGCGCGGCCTCGAAGCCGGCAAATACGGCATCGGCTTTGCCC
>JASHXZ010000304.1 GCA_030043285.1 Xanthobacteraceae bacterium
TAGAAGAAGCTCGATGATTGTCGCGGCGCCGGAACTGCCGGACGCGCTCGACGAACCGCTTGACCCGCCGAAGCCGCCGCCAGGCGGAGGACCACCGAATCCGCCGCCCGGACCGCCGGCGCCGCCCGGGCCATTGGCGAACGCGTTGGCAAAAATATTCTGTAGTTCGGTCGCTTGACTGCTGGTCAGCGCGCCGCTTTGCACCTGCTGCGAGATCAGGTTGCTGATCGTCGACTGAATGTTGGACGGCGAGGGTGGCCCCGACGAGGACGAAGCATCGCTCTGCAATTCGCTGTTGATGGTGTTGAGAGCCGAGCTCAGCGCGCTCTCGTCGGAGGAGCTGATGGTGCCGGCAGAGACCTCGGACGTCAACTGATTTTGGAGCATGGTCAGAGGCGATGGCATGCTGCTCAATGACGATATTGAAGACATAGGACACTCCTCGACTTTCGTTGCCTCAAAAGAAACAGCTTTGCAGTTAATGGAACCTTGCTTGGCGGGACCAAACCTGTTTCCCTGTATTGCCGACTCGAATCTAGAAACATTCGGAAACAAAAATCTCACGCCTTTCCGACCGCTAGCTCGCGCTCATCCAATCGGAATCCGTGCATGCCGCATATTCTCCTTGTCGAAGACGACGTCGAAATCAGTCGCCTCGTCGGTCGCTATCTTGGCGCCAATGACTTTCGCGTTTCGGTCCTCCCGGATGGCCGCAAAATAGAACGCGCGCTGGAAGACAGCCGAGTTGATCTGATCCTGCTCGATCTAATGCTGCCGGGCGAAGACGGGCTCAGCCTGTGCCGGAGACTGCGGACGCATTCGGGCGTGCCGATCATCATGGTGACGGCCAAAGGCGATGAATTTGACCGCATTGTCGGACTGGAAATGGGCGCCGACGACTATTTGTCGAAGCCCTTCAACCCGCGTGAATTGCTGGCGCGCATCCGCGCCGTCCTGCGCCGCGTCGGCACGCCAAAGCCGGCCGCCGAACGGGCCCGTTATCTCGCCTTTTGCGGATGGCGGATCGATTGCCTGGTTCGCGAGCTGAAAGACCCGAACGGAACACGCATCACCCTGACCAGCGCCGAGTTCGGGTTGCTCCAAGCCTTATGCGAACGGGCCGGGCGGGTGTTGTCGCGCGAGCAGCTGCTCGACCTGACGCAAGGACGGTCTACCGATTCCCTTGGACGCAGCGTCGATGTGCTCATCAGCCGTCTGCGCAGCAAGATCGAGCGCGACCCGCATGATCCGGAAATCATCAAAACGGTGCGCTCAGGCGGCTATCTGTTCGCCGCAAAGGTCGAGGCGTCATGAGATTCGACATCCGCGCCTATCTGCCGAACCGCGTCAGCGGGCAGATCGCTGTACTCCTCATTGCCTCGCTGATTGCAAGCCACGCGGTATTGACAGCTTCTCTCCTCTATCATCGCCGCGACGACCCGCCTCAGCTTTTTCCCGATCAACTTGCCACTCTGACGGAATTGATTTCCGCCAATCCGGCGGATCGGCGCCAAGACCTGGTCGCTTCCATCGATCGGGCCTTCCCGCGCTTCGCGTTGGCTCTAGTGCCGGGCGCGCTGGTCGCCGGTCCACCGGACGCGTCTCTCGACCACGTGGCGAAGGCTTTTGCTCGGCGAATGGGGCCGAACTACCGTGTGATAGGGTTTGCAAGCGGCCTTTCACCGTCGCCTGCCGCCGGGGAGCCCATTGCCATTAGCCTGCAGGACGGCCAGCTCGTTTCTGCGCAGCTTGTACCTCCGCCGCCGTTTCCCTGGCTCGGCCCGAGCACCCTTACCTTGATCGTCCTCCTCATCAGCATGTCGCTTCTCGGCGTTTGGGCGGCGCTCGGGTTGACCGGACCGCTGCGCCGCTTCGCCTCGGCGGCGGAGAGTTTCAATCCCAATGGCGAAATCGCTCCGGTTCCGGAACGCGGACCACAGGAAATTCGCGCGGCGGCGCGTGCCCTCAACCGGATGCGCGAGCGCATCAAGGGGTTGATCGACGACCGCACGCGCATGCTCGCCGCAGTGAGTCATGATCTACGGACACCGATCACGCGATTGCGCCTGCGATGCGAGTTCATCGACGACGAATCGACGCGCACTAAAATGCTCGGAGAACTGGCGCATATGGAATCGATGGTGGAGAGCGTCCTACATTTTCTGCGCAATAGTCAAACCAGCCGCCAAGCGGTCGCGCTCGATCTTGCCACCAGCCTGCAGGCGATCTGCGATCAGTTCGCCGACACCGGCCGGGAGGTGGGTTATCACGGTCCGGACCACGTCGTCATCCGCGCCCATCCCGAGGACTTGCATCGCGCGCTGACGAATTTGATCGACAACGCGGTGCGTCACGGTGGCAAGGCCAATGTCACACTGAAGCTAACCCAGCCGACGGTAACGATTGCCGTCGAGGACGACGGACCTGGCATTCCGGACACCCACAAGCAGGCGATGTTCGAACCCTTCGTGCGTGGCGATGCTGCGCGTGGCATGAACGACAAGACAGGATTTGGGCTCGGTCTTTCGATTGCCCGCGCCGTGATCGAAGCGCATCGCGGTACCCTGACGCTGCTCGACCGGCAGCCGTATGGACTCGTGGCGCAGGTGATCTTGCCGCAGGCCGAACCCGAAACGCTGCACTGACGCCCCGGCGCTACTCGTCGGTGTGACGTCTGTTCTTGGCACCATGAGCCGCCGCGGGCAGAGATGCGGCAAAAATCCGGCATTGAAGGTCTGCGCGTTTGATCATCTTTGGGGTGCGGCCTGCGCCCTCGCCGCGAAGTACGCTTCAATAGGTCCACGAACGGCGTCCGCCGCGGGATTGCGGTCGAACTTCTGTGTGGCGGAATGAATGGGGTGCCAGGGGTCGGCGCTTGAAACCCAGACTTCGCAGGTCGGATGGAATTGAGAAGGATCGTCAAGGCTCGCTGCCTGCAAAAATTCAATAAGAGGCGCCTCAGGCCTGCGAATCGATACCGGCGATCCGCACTCGCTGCAGAAGCCGCGCTGCATCGTTCTGCCGCTGTCGGCTTTGAGGGAATGGTATTTGAGTTCGCTGCCGCTGAATTTTAATCGATCGCTTGGCACGGCAAGCACTGCCGCGAGGGCACTTCCGCTTGCTCGCTGGCAATCTCGACAGTGACAGATAAGCTGAACTATCGGCTGTTCGCTGCACTCATAGCGAATGCGTCCGCAAGCACATCCTCCGGCAAAGGCGCTCATGACGATCCCTTGTTGCAATAACGGCGCAACCTCGAGGCGGCCTGTTGGCCGCCCATGACTTGCTCCTTCGGACTAGCCGCGCAACGTTGCGCGCAGAAAACCGAAAGGAACATGCCGGCTCTACCGGAATCTTTAGCGATCTTACGGCCGGTGGGCGGCGGACTTCGGGGAGCTTACGAGGAGCGCTGAAAGGCCAAGGGAGTAAGGCCGTAAGCTTGCTTGAATGCGGTACTGAAATGGCTGTAACTCGAAAAACCAAGGTCAAGTGCCAAGCCCGTCAGATCGGAACAGCTATCAAGCAGGTCGAGCGCCCGCGCCAGCCGCAATTGGAGTTGATAACGGTAAAGCGGCAGACCCTCGACCTGCCGGAACACCTGAGTGAGATAGACCGGCGAGACGCCGACGGCGCCGCCAATCTCAGCCAACGTCCAACGGCGTCCAAGATCCGACGAAAGCACAAGCTTGGCGCGGTCTACCAGTTTTTGCCGCCCTGCGCTGCCGGACGCGGCGTAGGACGTGCGCTCGCCCAGGGCTCGGCCTACCAGTGAAAGGATCAAATCCTCCGCTTCAAGGGTCGCGGTGATCCCACGGGCGAGACGATGACGCACACGTGCCGCAAGCAACTGTGCATGCGTATCGATGCGCATGCGAGGTCGTTTGAAAAGGGTTCGATCTTTGTCCTGCAGGACACCGGCAGGCACGAGTTCTAACAGCGTCTGCTCATCGATCCCGAGCGACAGACTCGCGTCGCCGCCTTCAACAGGATGGCTGACGCGATAAGGTTCGCTTTCATTAAGGAACAGCACCTGATTCGCTTCCGCGACTGTCTCGGCTTGGCCCATATGATGCACGTAGATGCCGCGATAAGGAAACACGAGGTGCGTCGTGGTGAGGCACTCCTCGTCACTTTTGTGCCTGCAAGTGCCTGAGCACAAAACGTCCCACGCCGTCACGGTGTCGGTCGCCAGAAGCAGGTGAGAATGGATTTCAGCCATTGTTGAACGATACGAGGTCTCGGTACAACGCGCTTAGTCCGACGATCCCAGTCGGCTCTGAAACAAGTTGCGCCCCTCACGATCGCGCACATTGAAGGCCCCATAATGCGGACCTGAGGGGAGATTATGACCATTATTGCTGGCGAGGCAAACAGCGGCTAACAAAAATGAATCTTGCTGGCGGTCTTGCGTTCAGCATGTCGGCTTTGGGTCAAAACCCGACATCGGCTAGCGATCACCATATGTCCGCTTTGTACGAGAACGCGACATGAGGAATCGCACGGTGCGGTCCACGAAAACACATCTCATCAGTGTGCCGACTGTGATGTGCGTCACAGAACGAGTAGTGCCTTCCGCGTATTGTCGCGAACAGCTGTCCGCAAGGCATGCCGATCTCCCGTAAATTCAAAGGCCGCATTTATGCCTTCGGCGAGCATCGCACTCGCTTAAAACTTGGCGCATAGCCCGAGTTTCGGGCGGGTGAGACTGACTTTTGTTCACTCTGACAAGGGAGCGACAAATGCGCGGATGCAAATTCTTTGTCATGTCAGCAATAGCCACGGGAATGGTCGTGTCGTCGGCCGGCGCCAGTGCTCAGACTCCAGACCCCCAATGCCGCCCCGGGACTAAGGTCGCATGCACCATCCTCGGCAAGCCCGGAACCAAGGAGTGCCTGGGGGAGGGGGAGGGATTTGGACCTTGTACTGCGAATCCCACACCGCCGGTAAGCGGCGTCGTTCTTCCAAACTACCTCATTCTAACCGTGGTGTACGCGCCTCCGGGCACAACGGCCCCCCAAACCACAACCGGCCAACAGAGCACCAGTGTGGTGA
>JASHXZ010000143.1 GCA_030043285.1 Xanthobacteraceae bacterium
GGGCTCCGGCGCGATGCAATAGCGCCAGTCGAGCGGATTGGCGGCGTAAGCCGCCGTGCCGCAGGTCAACAGAGCCGTGCACACCAGCGTCAACAAAAGCTGCTGCCGCATGACACTCCCGCGAATCGAATCGATCATGCAAGCGTAACGATCCGGCAAACGTTGGCTACTGTGATTTCTCCGAATGGGGGTCGGCTGCCAGCGACGCTGACGCGCCGACGCGACGACGGTTGATCTCTTCCGCGCTCCCTCTATCCTGAGCGGCTTTAGCAAAGAACTTCGGCTCTGGCGGTTGATCGTCCACCCGGCCGCTGCGTCGTGCCCGCTCGCCGCAACCTCGGAGAATAAAATGCAAGATCGCGGTTATCCCGACCTGCATGCCCACATCGCCGCGCTGGAGCGGCAAGGCCTGCTCGTGCGCGTGCAGCGGCCGATCAACAAGGATACCGAGATGCATCCTTTGGTGCGCTGGCAATTTCGCGGCGGCATTCCGGAGGCGGAGCGCAAGGCGTTTTTGTTCGAGAACGTCGTCGACAGCAAGGGGCGGCGCTTCGACATCCCGGTTGCGGTCGGCATTCTCGCCTCCAATCGCCAAATCTATTCGGTCGGCATCGGCTGCAAGGTCGAGGATATCAAGGACAAATGGACCCACGCCGAGCAGCATCCGGTCGAGCCCAAATTCATCGCTTACCCGCCGTGCCAGGAGATCGTGATCGAAGGCTCCGCGCTGAATGAACCGGGCGGCGGCGTCGACGCGCTGCCGATTCCGATTTCGACGCCGGGCTTCGACAACGCGCCCTATGCGTCTTGCTCGATGTTCATCACCAAGGATCCCGAAACCGGCCGGCAAAATATCGGCAACTACCGCGCCATGGTGAAAAGCCCCACTCGCCTCGGCATGAACCCGGAGATCGAGCTCAACCAGGGCATCCACGAGCATTGGCTCAAATACAAGGCGCGGGGCGAGAAGATGCCGGCTGCGCTGATGCTCGGCGCGCCGCCGGCGATCACGTTCGCTTCGGTGCACAAGCTGCCCAAGCATCTCGACGAGATCGCGGTGGCGGGCGGCCTGGTCGGGGGGCCGATCAGCGTGTGCAAGGCCAGGACCGTGGACCTCATCGTGCCGGCCGAGGCCGAGATCGTCATCGAGGGCTATATCGATACCGAATGGCTCGAGCCGGAAGGCAGCTTCGGCGAGTCGCACGGCTACATGAACCTGAAGGAATACAACGCCTTCATGGACGTGACCGCGATCACGCGGCGCCGCGATGCCGTGCTGGTCTCCATCATCAGCCAGGTGACGCCGAGCGAATCGAGCCTGATCAAGCGTGTCGCCTACGAGCCGGCGTTCCTGCATCACCTGCGGCATCATCTCAACATCAGCGGCGTCACGCGCGTGTTCATGCACGAGCCGTTGACCAATCTGCGCAAGCTGATCGTGATCCAGATGAACTCCGACACGCTCGAGGCCGAGGTGTGGCGCGCACTGTACGGCGCGTCGTCGTATTCGTCGTCGGTCGGCAAGATGACCATCGCGGTCAACGAGGATATCGATCCGGAAAATCTCGACATGGTGATGTGGGCGTTGGCGTACCGGATGCGTCCGCATCAGGACCTGCGTATCCTCGATCACAAGGACATGGGTCACGGGCCGCGCGCCGGCGCCGACGATAATCACTACGAGGCCAACGATTCGGCGATGCTGATCAACGCCATGCTCAAGCGGCCGTATCCGCCGATCTCGCTGCCGGCGCGTGAGTACATGGAGAAGGCCAAGGAGATTTGGCAGGAACTCGGCCTGCCGCCACTCAAGCCGGAAGCGCCGTGGTACGGCTATTCGCTCGGCCAATGGCCGGAGGAATTTCGCGTCGAAGCCGAACGCGCGGCGCGCAGCGAATATTGGACGACAGGTGAAATCATCAAGCAGCGCCGACGCAACGACAAGCGGCTGAACGATCCTTATCTGTCGTTGTAGACAAGGCTCGGCGACTCGTAAAGCGCGCACTTACATTATTGTTCTTCGGATTATACGTGACCTTGGACATTGAGGACTGAGCAGGCATTTGATCGCAAAGGTAAGGTCCATGAAGCTCGGCATCATCGGCACCGGCAACGTCGGCAATGCAATTGCGCTGGCGGCCGTGACGCGCGGTTCGGCCTGCGAGATCGTGCTCGTCAATCGGACGCGAAAGGTGGCGAGGGCGGTCGCCACCGATTTGCGCTACGGCGCGCCACTCGGTCCGAAAGTCGACTTGTCGGACGGCGATTACGCCGACCTGCAAGGCGCCGGCGTGGTGCTGATCACCTCCGGAGTCAATGAAAAAACCGGCGGCGCCACCGATCGCAGCGATCCGCAAGGACGCTTGCGGCTTCTCGATAAGAACGCGGCGATCTATCGCGACATCGTGCCAAAAATCGTGCGGGCGGCGCCGCAAGCCGTGCTGGTCGCCGTCAGCGATCCGCCGGATCCGCTCGCCGATGTGGCGCGCAATTTGGCCGGACACGAGCGCGTGCTCAGCGCCGGCACCTTGCTCGACAGTTTGCGTTTTCGTGTCCATCTCGGCGCCTATTTCGACGTCGATGCCACGAGTGTCGAGGCGCAGGTCATTGGCGACCACGGCACCTCGCAGGTTTTCCTTTGGTCGTCGGCGCGCATTGCCGGCGTTCCGGTCGCGAGCCTGTTGCGGCAACGCGGCGAGCACCTCGCCGACCTGCGCAGCAAAATCGAGAACGAGGTGCGCTACGCCAACATCACCATCATCGAGGGCCACGATGCCAGCCAATACGGCGTCGGCATCGTGTCGGCGCGGATTGCCGAAATGATATTGCGCGACGAGCGCAGTGCGGTGCCGATCGGCAGTTATCAGCGGCAATTCGGCGTCACGCTGTCGTTGCCGAGCATCGTCGGGCAGGGCGGCGTGATCGAGGTGCTGCCGCCCGAGCTATCCGACGAGGAACGCGGCGCGCTCGACAAAAGCGCCGACAATCTGCGCAAGGCCCTGCAGCGCGTGAGCTGAGAAAGCGACGCGCTAGGTAAGCCCATGCTTGGCGAGAAACTCAAGCGTAAGCCGCACGCATTCCTCCGGCTTTTCGATCTGCAAGAGGTGCCCCGCGCCGGCGACGAAGCTGTAGTCGTAGTCGCCTTCGGCGGCGAGCGCCTGATTGGCCGCTCCGGTGGCACCGCCTTCGTTCAGGCTCGGATCGCAGCCGATCAATTTGACCGGACCACCGAAGGCGCGCGCCGGCGGCCATAAATTCATCGTCATCGCTTCCGCGTAGATGCCGGCTTCGTTTTCCGGATCGCAGACCAGCTGATAGCCGTCGCCGTCCGGGCCGCGGCGCAGCACCGATTGCGCCATCAACTGATGGGCGCCTTCAACCCAGCGCGCCGTGGCGCGCGATTGCCGGTATTCTTGCGTCAATTCATCAATTGTCGCGAAGCGGCGCCGCCGCCGCCGCGCCCATGCGGTGAGCCGCTTCTCGAACGCCGCCATCACTGGATAATTTGGATCGCCGGGCGGCGGCACGTTGGGCGGATCGAGCAGGATGAGCGCGTCCCAGCGCCAGCCGATCTCGATCGCGTGCTTCATGGCGGTGCGGCCCGACATCGAGTGAAACAGCCCGGCGGTCGGCTTGGCGCCGAGCCGCGACCGCACCGCCCTTACGACACGCTCCAGGTCGAGGCTCAGCTGCGCGTAAGTGTGGTGCGGCGGCGTCACCGGCTCGTTGCGGCCATGGTTACGAAAATCGAACACCAGCAGATCGAACCGCGCCAGCAGGTGCTGCCAAAACGGAAAATAGGCGTCGGCCGCAAAGCCGTTGCCGTGGCTGATGAGGAGCCGCGGACCGCCGGCAAAGCCGTGGCGCCGCAGCACGATTTTGGCGCCGTCGTCGAGGTCGACGTCGAAGGTCAAGCTTGGAGCGGGGATTTCGAAGCTCATCGGCGATCCGTAACGCACCCGTCGGCGGGGCGCGGCAAAGCTTATGAAGTCGCCGGCGGGCCCGGTCAACGCGGGTCGCATTCTCGGTAACAGGCAATCAAGGTTAGCGAATTGTTTCGCCGCTTTGATGCGTTTCACAACCGCAAAGTAACAAAGATATGTCAAACAGCCATTGTTCGAACCGTAAGCGGCGGCAGCGCCGAAGTCCGCGACATGATCAAACGGCTCCAGGCATTCCGGCAGACCACGACCTATCTGGGCATCGCGGTGCTCGCGGTCCTTTGGGGCGGCATTTACATGCTCGCG
>JASHXZ010000305.1 GCA_030043285.1 Xanthobacteraceae bacterium
TTGCAAGGCGGGGAGCGCTGTCATGACGCGGTTATCGAACCTGACACGAGCGGCCTTCTTGTCCGGCTGCTTTGTTGTTCTTGCAACCGCATCCGCGATGGCTGCCGGCAATGTCATCAAGATCGGCGGCCTGTTTCCGATGTCGGGACCAGGCTCGTATTTCGGCGCGCAGGACAAGCAAGGCGTTGACCTCGCGCTCGATCAGCTCAACAAGTCCGGCGTCAACGGCACCAAATTCGAAGTCCAATATGAGGACTCGGCCTGCGCGCCACTGCCGGCCACCCAGGCGGCGAAGCGGCTGATCGATCAGTACAAGCCGGATATCATCATCGGCGAGGAATGCTCCGACGCCACATTGGCAGTCATGCCGATCGTGGCCCAGGCCAAGGTGCCGCTGCTCAACGCCGGCTCCTCCTCGATCAAGATCACCGAGCCCGGCAATCCCTGGACCTTCCGCATCATGCCGAACGAGGTCATGCAGGGCATCGACATCGCCACCAACGCCTATAAGCGGTTGAACGCCAGGACCGCCGTCTTGCTGCACGAGAACACCAACGCGGGTATCGGCAACGCCAAGGTATTCGGCGACACGTTCACCAAGCTCGGCGGCAAAATTCTTGCTGACATCGGCTTCGGCCGCGACGTCAACGATTTCACCGCCATCGCCACGCGCATCGCCGGCATGGGCAACGTCGACGTCATTCCGACCTACACGCTGGAGGGACAGGGCCTGAAGATCACGCAGGCGCTGATGCAGGCCGGCGTCGTCAAAGGCGGCGGCGGCAAAGCGATCCAGCTCGGCACGATCTGGCTGCCGTTCGGCTTCGAGCAGAAGGCCGGCAAGGCCGCCATCGGCTATATCCGCATTGTGCAGTTCGACCCCACCGATCAGCGGCCGCAAGTCCGCGACTTCGTGCAGGCCTTCAAGGCAAAATTCAACGCCGATCCGACGCACCTCAATGCCCACGCCTACGACCAGATCATGCTGATTGCCGACGTGGTCAAACGCGGCGGCAAGGATCCGCAGTCGATCCGCGATACGCTCGCCGCCACCAAGGATTTTTCCGGCGTGACCGGCAGCGTCGCGTTCGACAAGACCAACCAGAACATCAAGATGGACACCATCCATTACATGGAGACCAAGCCGGACCTGTCCTGGACGTCGCTGAAATGGAACTAGTTTTGCTTACATGCTCGGCATCGTCCTCCAGCAGGCGATCAACGGCGTAGTCGTCGGCAGCCTCTACGTGCTGGTCGCATTGGGACTTACGCTCATTTATGGCGTGCTGGTCCAGATCAATTTCGCGCACGCCGACATTGTGACGATCGGCGCCTTTGCGGCTTATGGCGTCACGCATCTCCTGAGCGGGAATTATCTCGCCGGCATTGCTGCCGCGCTCGTCGTCGGAGCGGCGCTCGGCTATTTGGTCAATGCCACGATTTTTGTTCCGTTGCGCGAGCGCGGCAACGAGCTCTTGCCGCTGATCGCCACCATCGGCGTCTCGATCATGCTGCAGAACGGCATGCTGACATTGCTCGGCCCGATCCCTTACGCATTCGAGACGCCCTACAGCAATCAGGTGATTCGCTTCGGCGGCCTGTTTCTGACCGTGCAGAATCTGCTGATCATCGCAGTCTCCGCCGCGAGCATCGCCGCGCTCTATGCCTTCATGAAATTCACTTTTCTCGGCAAGGCGCTGCGCGCCGTCTCTCAGGACCGGGAAACCGCCGGGCTGATGGGCATCAACCCCAATTCCCTGATCATGCTCACGTTCGTGATCGCTTCCGCGCTGGCCGGCGTGAGTGGCGCGTTGCTCGGCCCGGTCCTGGTGCTCACGCCGTTTGCCGGCACCTCCGTCATCGTCAAAGCTTTCGCCATCGTGATCATCGGCGGCTTCGGCAATTTCGAAGGTGCGATCATCGCCGGGCTGTTGGTCGGACTGATCGAAAGCTACACGACGCAATTCCTCGATCCTGGCCTTGTCGACATCGTGGTATTTGCACTGTTGTTGGCGATGCTTGCCGTGCGGCCGACTGGGCTGATTGCCGAGAAGCGGGAAGAAAATGTCTGAGGCCTCCCGCATCGCTACGCCGCGCGCGACCGCCGCCGCAAACCCGGGTCGCATCTTGCGGTTTGCGCTTGCTGGGATGGTCATCGCGCTGCTGCCGCTGTTGTTTACGGACTCCTATTGGCGCACCAATCTCATCGTCTGTGCGCTCAACGTCCTGCTCGCGATCGGACTCGATTTTGTGCTCGGCTATGCCGGCCAGCTCAACCTTGGACAATCGGCGTTCTACGGCATCGGCGCGTATGTCTCGACGCTGCTGGTCACAGCGCTCAACGTGCCATTCTGGGCGGCCTTTGTCTGCGGCACGCTGTTGGCCGGAGCCGCCGGCGCGCTGTTGTCGGTATTCGCCGTGCGTCTGCGCGGCCATTACCTGGCGATTGCGTCGCTCGGATTTGCCGTCATCACCTATCAGATCCTGCTCAACTGGATCAGCGTGACGCAAGGGCCACTCGGCATATACGGCGTGCCGGCACCGCCACCCATCGCAGTTCCCGGACTGCCACGCGTCGCGTTCAGCGATCTCGCCAATCTGTTCTATCTGGTCGCGGGCATCACGCTGGTCGTTTACATTGTGCTCGATCAACTCGTCCGCTCGCCGATCGGCGAGACGCTCACCGCGATACGCGAGGACGAGGTTGCAGCGGCCTCGCTCGGCATCGACGCGCCGAAGTGGAAAGCCTTCGCCTTCGCCATAAGCGCAGCCGTGGCCGGTATCGCCGGATGTTTTTACGCGCCCTTTGTCGGCACCTTGGTGCCGGACGCGTTCTACGTCACCGAGTCCTTTACCATCCTGGCGATGGTGATCGTCGGCGGCATGGGAACGCTGATCGGCCCGGTGTTCGGGGCGATCGTGCTGACAGTGCTGCCGGAATTGCTGCGCTCGGTCGGCGATTTTCGTCTCATCCTCTATGGCGCAGCCGTGACCGCTTCCGTGCTGTTCATGCCTGGAGGCATGGTGCAGGGCTGGCACCTGCTGCGCGAGCGGCTTGCCTCGCCAAGCCGAAAGACGAAGACATGAGCCCGCCACCTGCCACTGAGCGGGGGAGCGGCGGCCCTTTGTTGCAGGTCGGCGGGCTGTCCAAAAACTTCGGCGGCGTCCGCGCCGTGCACGACATTTCGTTCACGGTCGCCGCCGGCAGCGTCTTTGGCGTCATCGGCCCGAATGGCGCCGGCAAATCCACGCTCATAAACCTCGTCAGCGGCGTCCATCAGCCCGATTCCGGAAGCATCAGGTTTGCCCGAAGCGACCTCGTCGGCATGCCGGCACATCGGCGCGTTCGCCACGGGCTCGCCCGAACCTTCCAGAAGATCCGGCTGTTCAGACGGCTGTCGGCATTGCAGAACGTGCTTGCCGGTTGCCACACCCGACGGACGATCCCGCCGCTGCAATATCTGTTTCACGGTACCGCTTTCCGCGATGACGTCCGCAGCGCGCACGAGCGGGCGCTCGAGCTGCTCGACTTTGTCGGGCTTGGTCATCGCGCCGCGGTCACCGCCGG
>JASHXZ010000306.1 GCA_030043285.1 Xanthobacteraceae bacterium
GAGCACGTCATGCGCAAGGCAACGGTCAAGCGCGCCACCAAGGAAACCGACGTCGAGGTCGCGGTCGATCTCGACGGCAACGGCGCCGCATCGGTCGCGACCGGGATCGGCTTTCTCGATCACATGCTCGACCTTTTGGCGCGGCATTCGCGCATCGATCTCGATATCAAGGCCAAGGGCGACCTCCACGTCGACCATCACCATACCACTGAGGACGTCGGCATCGCGCTCGGTCAGGCGGTCAAAAAAGCGCTCGGCGACATGAAAGGCATCACGCGCTATGCCGACATCCACATGCCGATGGACGAGGCGCTGACGCGCGTGGCGCTCGACATATCGGGCCGGCCGTTCCTGGTCTTCAAGGTCGATTTCGTGCGGGCCAAGATCGGCACGTTCGATACCGCGTTGGTGCAGGAATGGTTTCAGGCCTTCGCGGTCAACGCCGCGCTGACCCTGCACGTGGCGACGCTGTACGGCAGCAACGACCATCATATCGCCGAATCGTGCTTCAAAGGTTTGGCGCGCGCCTTGCGTACCGCCGTTGCGATCGATTCGCGTGCCGCCCATGAGGTGCCGTCGACCAAAGGCACATTGGGCGGATGAAGGCAGCCGCCCAGCGGCTGGAGACAACGATGTCCGTTTACACTGTCCATGAGGCGCCGGCGCGCGCGAGCGCATCGTCCGCCGCCGAGCGCTTCATATTCGTCCGTGACGGTTTCTCGTGGTGGGCGTTCTTGTTCGCACCGCTGTGGATGCTGTGGCACCGGATGTGGCTCGTCTTTCTTGGCTATGCGGTGATTTCGGGCGGCATTGAGTTCGCGCTGGTGAGGTTCAGTGCGTCGCGGGCCGCGATCTCTCTGGTCGGTTTGTTGATCTCGCTCCTGGTCGGTCTCGAAGCAAGCACGCTGCGCCGGCTCACCTTACATCGACGCGGCTGGAGCAATGTCGGCGTCGTCAGCGGCGACAAGCTTGAAGATGCCGAGCGGCGCTTTTTCGATGCTTGGGCTCGTGGGGCACGGCCCGCAGGCAGCGCGGCGAATGCAGCGCCGCCCAGCCCGACCAGCGGCACAGCAGTTGGTGTGCCGCGCGTTACGCCGACGCCGCACGTCGTTGGGCTGTTTCCCGAGCCGGGAGCGGGCCGATGAGCGTCGCCATCGTCGACTACGGGTCCGGCAATTTGCACTCGGCTGCGAAGGCGTTCGAGCGTGCCGCACGCGAACTCGGATCCGGCGAGCCGATCCGGGTCACGAACGATCCTGCCGTGGTGGCGAACGCCGATCGGGTGGTGCTGCCCGGGGTCGGCGCCTTTGCGGATTGCCGGCGCGGGCTCGACGCGGTCAACGGCATGACGGCCGCGCTCGAAGAGGCGGTGCGCCATAAGGGCCGGCCGTTCTTCGGCATCTGCGTCGGCATGCAGCTGTTGGCCGAACGCGGCCGCGAATACGAAGTCACCGAAGGCCTTGGCTGGATCGCCGGCGAGGTCGATCGCATCGCGCCGAGCGATCGGCAGCTGAAAATTCCGCACATGGGCTGGAACACCCTCAACGTGGTGCGGCCGCATGCGCTGCTGAAAGGTTTGCCGCTCGGGCCGGACGGCCGCCACGCCTATTTTGTTCATTCCTATCAGCTCAAGCCCGCGCGTCGCGACGATCTGGTCGCCGATGCCGAATACGGCGGTCCGCTCACTGCAGTCGTCGCGCGCGACAACATTTTCGGCACGCAATTTCATCCGGAGAAGAGCCAGCGGTTCGGCTTGGCTTTGATCGCGAATTTCTTGCAGTGGAAGCCGTGATCCTGTTTCCGGCGATCGATCTGAAAAACGGCGAAGCCGTCCGCCTCGAGCAGGGCGACATGGCGCGCGCGACCGTGTTCAACCGCGATCCGGCCGCGCAGGCCAAAGCGTTCGAGGTGCAGGGTTTTGAATATCTGCACATCGTCGATCTCGACGGCGCCTTCGCCGGCAAGCCGATGAATGCTGCGGCGGTCGAACGCATTATCGCCGCGGTCGGCATCCCGGTGCAGCTCGGCGGCGGCATTCGCGATCGCGCCACCATCGAGGCCTGGCTGGCAAACGGCGTGGCGCGGGTCATCATCGGCACCGCGGCGGTGCGCAATCCGGATCTGGTGAAAGAAGCCGCGCGGGCTTATCCGGGCCGCGTCGCCGTCGGTCTCGATGCCCGCGACGGCCGAGTGGCGGTGGAGGGCTGGGCCGAAACATCGGAGCTGACCGCGCTTGAGGTCGCCAAACGCTTCGAGGCTGCGGGCGTCGCTGCGATCGTGCACACCGACGTGACCCGTGACGGCATGCTCAAAGGGCCGAACCTCGATGCGACCGTTGCGCTCGCCGAAGCGATTTCGGTCCCGGTGATTGCCTCGGGCGGGTTTGCGGCGATCGAGGATATTCGCGCACTGCTGACGCCACGCGCAAAAAAGCTGGCGGGAGCGATCATCGGCCGGGCCTTGTATGATGGCAAATTGGACGCGACGTTGGCATTAAAGCTGATTAGGGACACACCCGACAAATGAAAATAGAGGGGATTATCCGAGCTGGACTGTCACGGATCGATACGATCCGGGTGGTGCGGACAGCAATCAATCCGCTCCTTTGGCTGGTGGGGTTAACTACTCCCCTGGCGTTTATTCTGTCCGCCATCGTCGATGATCGGCTAATCCGGATTCTTTTGATATGTTTCGCCGCGATTCCTGTTATTGCCACCCTTATTGCCTATGTAATATTCATGTTTCGCGATCCTGATCGGCTACAGTCAGAGGAGTACCGGATTCGCCAACGTGCGCTCCAGATTCTTTATCGAAAAGGCAGAAGTGCCGACATAGTGGATGTCGCCAATCAGGTCGCACGAATCGAGAGTTCGCATGGCGAACCGGACGTCGGAGAAAAGAAATGAAGAAATATCTTCTGGTCTTTGACGATGGGAGTAATCCCGACGTGGATTTATCGAGCTTCGTCGAATCGCTCGACAACGGTGCCGAGATGTATACACTGGATGGTCACGTCTGCTTTCTGAAAAGCGATCTTTCAGTATCGGACTTGACGAGAAAGTTTCTGAAGTTTGCTGGATCGAGTCTCTTTTTCATCGCAGATGTGACTTCTTCGGATTTTGAAGGGCGGATGGTAGGAAGATTCTGGGATTTTATGAGGCAGCACTCACTGGAATCAGCTGCGGAGTAATGTTCAAGGTCCGCGTCATTCCCTGCCTTGACGTCAAGGACGGCCGCGTCGTCAAGGGCGTCAACTTCGTCAACCTGCGTGACGCCGGCGATCCGGTGGAGGCGGCAATCGCCTACGACGAGGCCGGCGCCGACGAGCTAACCTTCCTCGA
>JASHXZ010000307.1 GCA_030043285.1 Xanthobacteraceae bacterium
GCAGCCTATGGGCTGGAGAGCGTCGTCACATGGACGCTCACCCCGACCGGCAACGGGACCAAGCTCCGCATGGAGCAGTCCGGCTTCCGGCCGGATCAGGAGCAGGCTTATCAGGGCGCCAAGGGCGGCTGGCAGAAATTCTTTGCCACCCTCGAGCAGGTGTTGGCGCGGATCGCCTAAAAGCGTTCAGGCCACCGGCGGCGACGGTTTGCTGATCGGCTGCGGCGGGTAGTTCTTCTTCACCAGGCTGCCCCACAATTGCAGCACGATGCGCTTGCCTTCCGACAGGTCGCGGGTGATCGGCATCGCCAGCGTGCTCTCGGCAAAGTAGCTCGGCGCGATCAGCGTCAGTACCTGGTCGATTGCGGCCTCCACGCGCTGGCGGTCGCCCAGGGGCACGAACCGCAACATGACCGGATAGATCATGTCGTAGAGATAGAGGATGTTGTTGTAGACGAAGTCCCAGGCTGCGACCGGATCATAGGGCTTGGCCGGAGGAGGTGGCGAGTTCCAAATATTGATGAACTTATCGATGAACGCGTCGTCGAACGAGAGAACGCGGATCGTGGTATAGAAAGAGACGCCGGACGGGACATCGCCGTCGAACTGCTGTTGCGGCTGCGGCAGTGCGGCGCCGGCCTGGAATGGATAGAACATGAGCACCGGCAGTCCGGCGCTGGCCGCCTGTATGTTGACGTGCGCGACGCCGTTGGCGTCGACGTCGACGACAGTGACTTTCGTCTGGATCGGCTTATCGCCGTCGGTTGAGACGGTCTGCGTCTGGCCGTTGGTGACGTTGACGATCTGCGGGGCGTTCGCCGCGATCGCCAGAACCGGCGTTCCGGTGTAGCTGTCGGGATCCGATGTCAACGCCGGGGCATATTTGGCGATCATCAGCTTGGCGTTGGACGCGCGTTTCCCCTTGAAGAAGACCGAAACGTCGAAAGTCTTCGATTCGCCCTGGTTTAGATAGATGCCGCGGTCGTCGGTGTTTGCCGACCATGGCTTTTCGACCAGAGCGTTGACGACTTTGGGTGGCGATGTTGCGGTGACGGCGGTAACGACCAGGGTGCCGTCCTTGATCTTTTGCGCCGGGCCTTGCGGGCCCGGGTCGAATTTGATGTCGATGATGCCGCCGTTGGTTTCGTAACTTTTCTCGTCGTAGTCCGTGTAGGCGAGCGTCGCGATCGTCGTGAGCCCACCTTGGCTGTTCTGGGCTGCAAGGGTGACGGTGCCGAGGTCCACCTTGTCGCCTTGCCAGAACGTTTCCGGGAAGGTGTTGAGGGCGTCGAGCGAGATGATCCCCTTGGCGTAGTCGATTTCGGCGAACGCGACGCCGAGCTGCACCGCCCCCGTCGGTTGCGCCGGTGGGACGTTGATGTTCGGCCCGGCCACTGCCGCGGGCGCGGCGAGGTCGGGCGGCGGCCCGCCCTTGATCATGGATGCGGTCAGCCTGATCGGATGCGCGGTGGGGTTCTGCTTGAACGGCAGCGCCCCGTTGGTTGCGAGAAAACGCCCTTCCGGCACGCTGACAAGCTCGTCGTCGTACCACGGGCCGATGACGCCGAGCACGCGGCTATAGCAGGGATTCACGAGTTGATCGCCGGTCGCCAATCCTTCCTTGTAGATCGCCGGCGTGTCCTTGAGCGCATGCGGTTTCTTCGGCGAGGCGTTGAAATATCCATTCTGGTAGTAAAGGTTGAGGTAGGTGTTGAACCGCACCATGATGCCTTTCGCCTGTCCGGAGGCGATCATCTTCTGCAGGGTCTGCAAAAGCGTCGAGGCGCCCGCGTTGATGATCAGGCCGTCTTTCGGGAAACAGGTCTGCCACGTTACCGATACGTGGCCGGCACTCGGCAGGTTCGGATTTCTCAGCGTTCCGATGAAGCGTGAATGCATGCGGCGATAGCAGGGGCCGGAGAATCCGGTCTGCGCGTCGCCGAAGCTCATGCTGTTGAAATAGATCTGGCTGCTGTAGGAACTGGCCGGGTTGTTGTCGACCAGCCGGGCCGGCCGGGCGTTCTCCGGGCTGCCGAACAGATCGCCGATCAGCGCAATCGGCTTGCCGAACAGCGCATCCTGCGACACCGGCGTCTTATACGCCGTCGCGCCGCCGGTGATGCGGCTTTTGCGGACGATGCCGTCGGCGACATTCTCATACTGCACGAAGTAGCAGCCGTTGGTGCCGAAGAAGTTCCATTCTCCGGGCGGACTCACGCCGCCGGAATACGTTTGCTCGCTGGTGCACCAGGGCATGAAGGTCGTCCTGAAATTGTTCTGGTTGATGCCGAATTGCTTCAGGTAGTCCCAGTTCAGCTCCGCTTTGTCATACGCATAGGTCGGAAACTGATCGTTGTTGTTCCCCGTCGGTATGTCCCAGCACATGAATCCCTGGAAGAAGATGCGCGGAAATGAGAGTACGCTCATAGGAAGTCTCCTGTGCGTCCGTCGGACGAAGCGGGTTCGGGACTAGCGCTGCCACTGGGCGCGCTTGAGGGACCAGA
>JASHXZ010000308.1 GCA_030043285.1 Xanthobacteraceae bacterium
CGAGACCGTCGCCTATGCCCGCAGCCACAAGGCCGCGACCGTGGATTTCGACCAACAAGTCCTCGGGGTGCGGGCGAGCGTTGCGGCAAAAGTTTACGACGAGCTCATACCGTCCAACTTCTTCTCCAGTGACGGTGTCATCGCACCGCAGACGCTGGCCGCCATGAGCAAAAGCTTCGTCGACCTTAAACTTCTGCCCAAGGAGGTGGACCTGTCGCGCTATGTCACCGATCGTTTCTTGCCTGGGAAAAGCTGATCGCCGCGCAGCGGGCGTCGGCCGCGGCCCCGTCGCAACCCGCCCATCGAACCGTACGGCTATTGTCGGACCCTGATTCCATATGTCATCTCTCCTCCCATGACGGCGCATCCAACCATCCTGGTGTTCGATTCCGGTCTCGGCGGCCTCACCGTCTATCGGGAAGTCGCGGCGGCGCGGCCCGATGCCGATTTTGTTTACTTCGCCGACGATGCCGGGTTTCCCTACAACGCGCTGGCCGAAACCGCGCTGGTGGCGCGCGTGGTCGGGCTGTTCGACGAATTGATCGCGTCGCACCGCCCCGATCTGGCGGTGATCGCGTGCAATACCGCCTCGACCATCACGCTGCCGGGCTTGCGGGAAAAATTCGCACTGCCATTCGTCGGCACGGTGCCGGCGATCAAGCCGGCCTGCGCAGCCTCAGTGACGCGCCACGTCTCGGTGCTCGGCACCCAAGCGACAGTGGCGCGCGAATATACCCGCGCGCTCATTCGCGACTTCGCTAAAGACTGCCAAGTCACGCTGGTCGGCTCGAAAAATCTTGCCGGCTATGTAGAAGCGGAGCTTGCCGGAGGGGCGCCCGCGAGCGACGAACAAATCCGCGCCGAAATCGCGCCCTGCTTTGTCGACGACGGCAAGCGCACCGACACCGTCGTGCTGGCCTGCACCCATTATCCGTTGCTGCGCGATCGGCTGACAAAACTCGCACCGTGGCCGGTCAATTACATCGATCCGGCGCCGGCCATCGCGCGGCGAGTGCTGGATCTGTTGGGACCACCCGCGCCGTCGCGCGCCGGCACCTCACGCGCGATCTTCACCTCCGGCCGCGCACCGCACGCGGTGCTGACGCGCTTCGGCATCGAAGCGCAGCCGACCGCGGTTTCCGGAGCCAATTAGCCGGCGACGCTTCACCTCGTCGATTCGCGCAAGATTCGGCGCACCTTGCCTTGTGAGCCCGTTGCCGCGGCAGTACGCTTTTGTTGCCGGCACCGGCCACCGGAGGGGGATGTGCAATGAATAGCGCGATCGTCGCGGGCGAAACCAAGCCTTGGTATCTCAATCGCTGGAATCAGCTCGTGCTCGGGCTGATCGCGATGATGTCGATCTCCAGCCCGCAATACGTTTGGACGCTGTTCACCGGGCCGCTCAATGCCAAGCTCGGCACCACGCTCGCCGAACTGCAATGGACCTTTTCGCTGTTGATCATCCTGCAGACATGGTGCTCGCCGCTGCAGGCCTATCTGGTCGACCGGTTCGGGCCGCGGCTTCTGATTTCGGTCGGCGCGCTGCTGTCGGGCGGCGGCTGGGTGCTGTCGGGCTACGTCGACAATGTCTGGGCGCTCTATCTCACCTATGGGGTGATCTGCGGCTTCGGTACCGGCATCATCTATGTCGGCATCATCGGCCTGATGGTGCGCTGGTTTCCCGATCGGCGCGGGCTTGCCACCGGGCTTGCCGCCGCGGGCTACGGCTTTGGCGCGATCTTCACCAGCTTCCCGATCGACAGCATGATCAAAAGCTCGGGCTACGCGCACACGCTCGTGGTCTGGGGTTTCATCCAAGGCATCGTCGGCATTGCGGCCGCGCAGTGGCTGCGCACGCCGCCCGACGGCTGGCTGCCCACCGGCTATTCACCAGCGGCCGCATCGACCACCCAGGCCAAGCGCAGCTACACGCCGCGCGAGATGCTGCAAAGCCCGATCTTCTGGCTCCTGTTCATCATGATGAGCATGATGTCGACCAGCGGGCTCATGGTCGTCTCCAATGTCGGGCCGTTCGCCAACGAGTACAAAGTCAGCCAGGCGCTGGTGCTCGGCATGGCAGCGCTGCCGCTGTCCTTGACCCTGTCGCGCCTGACCAACGGGCTGACGCGGCCGTTCTTCGGCTGGGTGTCCGATCACATCGGCCGCGAAGCCACCATGACGCTGGCCTTTTCGCTGGAATGCGTCGCAATCCTGATTTTGTTCGCGTTCATCGACAGGCCGGCGCTGTTCGTGGTGCTGACTGGGCTCGTGTTCTTCGGCTGGGGCGAGATCTTTTCGCTGTTCCCCGCCACACTCACCGACACGTTCGGCTCGACCTACGCGGCGACCAATTATGGCTTCCTCTACATCGCCCAGGGCGTCGGCTCGATCCTGGGCGGACCGGCGGCCGCCTATCTGCATCAAACCACCGGCAGCTGGACGGCAGTGTTCATTGTCGTGGCGTGCCTCGATGCGCTCACCGCGCTGCTCGCGATCACGGCGCTGCGCAGCATGCGTCAAAGGCATTTCGCCAAGGGCTGAGCGGCCGGCCAGCCCGTTCCGTCGTTTGACAGGATCGGGCTTTGCCCCTATTTACGCGGCACTGCGCGGGCCGAAGGGCCCGCGCAGTGTTTCGCGACCCGCGGTTTGGGCCGGCGCTACGGCCTCAAACCTGTCGGTTCCCCGCTCCGCAACCCGGCGAAATGGCGCGTGGTGGCGGCGGTGGACAGCAGGAGGGCGCGATCCTCAGCCATTTTTTGCAAAAGCGAGGACGCGAATGACCAAGCGCCATGAGGCGAAGTACAAGATCGACCGGCGGATGGGCCAGAACATCTGGGGCCGGCCAAAGAGTCCGATCAACAAGCGCGAGTACGGCCCCGGCCAGCACGGCCAGCGCCGCAAGGGCAAGCTGTCGGACTACGGCGTGCAGCTGCGCGCCAAGCAGAAGCTCAAGGGCTATTACGCCAACATGTCGGAGCGCCACTTCCGCGGCCTCTATGAGGAGGCGCGGCGGCTCAAAGGCGATACCGGCGCCCACATGATCGCGCTGTTGGAGCGGCGGCTCGACTCGGTGATCTATCGCGCCAAATTCGTGCCCACCGTATTCGCCGCACGGCAATTCATCAGCCACGGCCACGTCAAGGTGAATGGCCGCCGCGTCACCATCGCGAGCTACCGCGTCAAGATCGACGACGTGGTCGAGGTCAAAGAGAAGTCGAAGCAGCTGGCGCTGGTGCTCGAGGCGACCGGATTAGCCGAGCGCGACGTGCCCGACTACATCGAGGTCGATCACACCAAGATGACGGCGAAGCTGACGCGCGTGCCCGGGCTCGGCGAGGTGCCGTATCCGGTGATGATGGAGCCGCACCTCGTCGTCGAGTATTATTCGCGCTGAGACTTCTGCCGGATTTATCCGAACCGCAGCGCACAATCAGCCTCTTGCGAGCGATTGTGCGGCGGTTCCGCCTTCGCAGCGTTCTACTTGAAAGCGGCCCGGCGTGCCGACTTAAGCCTGCTCGCTCTGCTTGAGGGCGACGCCCTTGTCCTTGAGCAGCG
>JASHXZ010000309.1 GCA_030043285.1 Xanthobacteraceae bacterium
CACGAAGCCGAGCGACAGCGGCGGCAGCAGCGCCTGGTGCGGCAGCCCGGCCAGGATATAGCCAACCGTGCCGACGATGGTGATCGGCACGCCGAGCCCTGACGATGTCGCCACCGCCTGGTGGATCGATTTGCCGTAGAGCGTGAGCACGATGTTGGACAGCGATCCGCCGCTCACGCCCATCAGCGAGCCGGCGAGCCCGATGCCGAAGCCGTAGCCCGTCATGGGCAGCGCGCCGGGCAATTCGTCGCCCAGGTTCCAGCGGTCGCCGGCGAACAAGAATTTCACGGCGATGAACGTGGCAATGACCACGAAAGCGATCTTGAACACCACAGCCGGCGCGAAGGCGGCAATCGCGGCGCCGCAAGCGACCCCGATCACGGCAGGCAAGGCCCACAGCCGGATCACCCGCGGCACCACAAGCCCCTTGGCACGGTGCGCCAGATACGAGCGGATCGCGGTCGGCACGATGATGGCGAGCGAGGTGCCGACGCAGAGCTGCATGCGCACCTCTTCGGGCACGCCGAGCACCCGGAACACTTCATACAGCACCGGCACGATCACCGCGCCGCCGCCGATGCCGAACAGGCCGGCCAGCACGCCGGTGATCACGCCGGCGATCACGATGGCGGCGGCAAGCCACGCGATTTCATCCAACCCGACGCCAAAAATCATGTTGCTTGGCTCCGCCGGCCCCTGCCCGCTCGCGGCCGCGCGCGCGGTCCCAAGCGGCCCATAAATGCATAACTGCCGGCGGCGGGAAATCGCCTCAGCGCATTGCGGCAATGAGCCCCGGGACGAGCAGAGGCTGCGGCTCGCGGCCCGGAAGGACGACTGCGCTAAGCGGCGATGTGCGCCAATTCTTGCGGCCTGTCGAGGCCGCCATCGCGCACCAGCGCAAGCGCTTCGATTAAACACTCCGCGCCCGCCTGCGGCTTGCCCGCAGCGCCGGCGAGCGCGCGCCGGTATGCGCGCGCACCGGGAACCGCGCGAAACAGGCCGTGCATATGCCGCGTGATCGCGTGCAGGCGCGTGCCCGGCGCCGAACGCTCGCGCTCGATATAGGGAACGAGCGCCAGCGCCGCGTCTTTGGGCGACGCAAACGCCGGCACGTCGCCGAACACCAGCGCATCGACCGCAAGCAGACGCCACGGCTCCTGATAGGCGGCGCGGCCCATCATCACGCCGTCGACGTGAGCAAGATGCGCCAGCGCCTGCTCGACACTGGTGATGCCGCCATTGAGCACGACCGGCAGGCGCGGATGCGCCGCCTTGAGCCGATACACCCGGTCGTAATCGAGCGGCGGCACCTCGCGGTTCTCCTTCGGCGACAAACCCTTGAGCCAAGCCTTGCGGGCGTGCACGATCAGCGCATCAACGCCGGCGGCTTCGACCGCGCTTGCAAAAACTTCGAGCGCCGCTTCGGGGTTCTGCTCGTCGATTCCGATGCGGCACTTGACCGTGACGGGAATTGCGACGGCCGCTTTCATCGCCGCGACACACTCGGCAACCAGCGCCGGCTCGGCCATCAAACAGGCGCCGAAGCGGCCCTCCTGCACGCGGTCGGACGGACAACCGACATTGAGATTGATCTCGTCGAAGCCGAGATCGGCGCCGATGCGCGCGCACGCCGCGAGCGCCCGCGTCTCGCAGCCGCCAAGCTGCAGCGCCAGCGGATGCTCGGCGCGATCGTAACGCAGCAGCCGCGCCCGGTCGCCATGCAGCACCGCGCCGGTGGTGAGCATCTCGGTGTAAAGCAGCGCCCGGCGCGTCAAAAGGCGATGGAAAAACCGGCAGTGCCTGTCGGTCCATTCCATCATGGGCGCGACGGCGAAGGTGCGATCGATCATCCCGCCCATTTAGGCGCCATTTCAACGAATGAACAGACCGTTGCGGGCGCCCTCACAGCTGCTGGGTGCGTGGCGGCAGGACGCTGAGATCGAGCGCGGTTCGCGTCCGCCGCGGATTTCGCTTCAGCTTGACAGTTGTCCTGCCCCACTCGCTGCAGTCGAGCGTCGAATATTTGATCCATTGCCGCAGCTCCCGATAGCGGCGGAGCTGGCGCCTGATCGATATGCCGAGAGCCCCGGTGTTGGTTTTGTAAAATCCCCGAGACATGTTGCGCTTGCCGCGCGCCCGGCCATGGCCGTGGATGAAGCGGATCCGCGGCGCGCCCATTTGCCAGGCTTGCTCCAGGATGGATGCCAGCGGCGCACCTTTAAGGTCGCGTGGACGGTAGCCGTGCAGGTCGACCTGCACGCCTGCAAAGGTGGGGCCGGGCGGCGGCGGCGGCTCGGCTTTCTTCAAGGTTTGCTGTTTGCTTGCGGGCCGCGCTTCTCGATCCTTGAGCAAGTCGCGCGAGGGCTTCACAATGGCCGGCGCTTCGATTTTCTCCAAACGCTTCTGCTGGCCCAGAGCCCGCCGCGCTGCTCGGCCATCGAGAATGTCGCGCGTTCGCGTCGCCCCGCGCGGCCACGCCTGATCGAAATCAGCGACCAGCTCCTTGAAGCTCGGCGCTTTGAGCGCTGCGTCAAGCCGCGTCCTGTTGGCGAAGCGATAGACCGCGTAATGCACGCCGGCCTCCGTCGCGCTCCAGAACCGCCACGCCTTCTCGGCCTTGAACGCCGCTCGCGCCATCGGCAGGTGATGATCTCCATACCAACGGTCGAATTTTTGGCGCAGCGGCACCTCGACCACGGCGCGCACCCTGAAATAGGCTTTGGCCATTATTTTTTTCCTTGCGTCCCTGCTTACGCAAGGGCGCCGGCCCCGCTCTGCGAACGGGCGCGCATTCGTCCCCCCGCCGCTAGTCGCCGCGAATCCCCGCGGCTTTGATGATCGGCCACCATTTGTCGATCTCGGCCTTGTGGAAGGCGGCGAGGCCTTCGGGCGTCTGCTGCTCGCGCGACGCCACGTCGAGGCCGAGCCCGGCAAAGCGTTCGCGCACCTTCGGGTCGGCCAAGGCCGCCACCATGGCGGCGTTGAGCTTGGCGATGATCGCGCCCGGCGTGCCTTTGGGCGCGAACAGGCCGAACCAGCCGGCAATGTAGAGACCGGGTACGCCGGATTCGTCGGCGGAAGGAATATCGGGCATCGACGCCGAGCGCTGCGGCGACAATTCGGCGAGCGCCTTGATGGTGCCGGCGTGCACCTGCGGCAGCGCCACGGCGCCCTGCACCAGCAACAGATCGACCTGGCCGGAGATCAGGTCGGTCATCGCCGGCCCGGCGCCGCGATAAGGAACGAACAGCACTGTGGTGCCGGTGAGCTTCTGCAACAACAGCCCGCCGACCTGCGCCGACGCATTCTGGTTGACGAACTTGGCGTCGCCCGGATGCGCCTTCATCCAGGCGGCGAGCGTCTTCAGATCGTCCGCCGGCAGCGTCTTTTTCGCCACCAGCAGCATCGGATTGATCGAGACGAGCCCGATCGGCGCGAAATCGCGCTGCAGATCGTAGCTGAGATGGTAGATGATGCTGCCGACGTGGGTGTCCCACTGGCCGATATCGATGGTGTAGCCATCGGGCGCAGCGCGCGCGAGCCGGCCGACGCCGAGCGAGCCGCCGGCGCCGCCGACATTCTCCACGATCACCGGCACGCCAAGCGCCGCACCCATCTTGTCCGCCAGGATGCGGCCCGCCACATCGGTCGAGCCGCCGGGCGGGAACGGCACGATCAAGGTGATCGTGCGTGACAGATAGGTTTGCGCTTGCGCCGGCGCTGCGATGGCGGCCAGCGCCAGCGCGATGATGGTGAGGAAAGCGCGCATTATTTTGCCCGCCGCCCTCTGAGCATCCCCGCAATACTCAAATCTTCATCAATCAACGGCCAGTGGATCCCCATAGGCATTATCTCATATTGTTCCCGCTCCGCCGCGGAGGCCTTCTGCAATCGCGGATACCACTCCAGCGGGGTTGCGATCCTGCGGCCGTCCACCAGCGTGACGACCAACTCGCTCGCCGTGAATTCTACGGCGCGCGGCTTCAAATCTCCCACATCAAGTTCCAAAGTGGTCATGCCACGCCCTCAACAAGCTGACCCTGCTGCGTCGGATATGACGAACGATATCGCCAATTTCATGCGCCGGAAACCCTGCATTGGCTGCGACGGTCACGTCGTGTAGCCAAATTTTCGTTTCTTTTTCCCCTGCTCGAACATGGACATGCGCAGGCTCATCGCCTTCTTGCGAATAAAAGAAGGCGCGATACGGTCCCCAACGCAGAACGGTCGGCATCGGCGTACAAAGCTCTAAACCGGCAAATTATCGTGCTTGCGCCCCGGCAGCTCCACGGTCTTGCCGCGCAGCAT
>JASHXZ010000310.1 GCA_030043285.1 Xanthobacteraceae bacterium
TCTTGTTGTCGGCCGCCATCTCGCGCTCGCCCTGGAACACGCGGATCGTCACCGCGGTCTGGCCATCCTCGGCGGTGGAGAACACCTGACTCTTCTTGGTCGGGATCGTGGTGTTGCGATCGATCAGGCGGGTGAACACGCCGCCCAGCGTCTCGATGCCGAGCGACAGCGGCGTCACGTCGAGCAGCAGCACGTCCTTGACGTCGCCTTGCAGAACGCCGGCCTGAATTGCAGCGCCGACCGCAACCACCTCGTCCGGATTGACGCCCTTATGCGGCTCCTTGCCGAACAGCTGCTTGACGGTCTCCTGCACCTTCGGCATGCGCGTCATGCCGCCGACCAGAACGACCTCGTTGATCTCAGCCGCCGACACGCCGGCGTCCTTGAGCGCCTGCCGGCACGGATCGATGGTCTTGCGAATGAGATCCTCGACCAGCGCCTCGAACTTGGCGCGGGTGAGCTTCATGGTCAGATGTTTCGGGCCCGACGCATCGGCGGTGATGAACGGCAGATTGATTTCGGTCTGCGTCGTCGACGACAGCTCGATCTTGGCCTTTTCGGCGGACTCCTTGAGCCGCTGCAACGCCAGCTTGTCGCGGCGCAGATCGATGCCCTGCTCTTTCTGGAACTCGTCGGCCAGATAATTGACCAGCCGCATGTCGAAATCTTCGCCGCCCAGGAAGGTGTCGCCGTTGGTCGACTTCACCTCGAACACGCCGTCGCCGATTTCGAGGATCGAAATGTCGAACGTGCCGCCGCCGAGGTCGTAGACCGCGATGGTGCCGGTCTTCTGCTTGTCGAGCCCGTAGGCCAAAGCGGCCGCGGTCGGCTCATTGATGATGCGCAGGACTTCGAGCCCGGCGATCTTGCCGGCATCCTTGGTGGCCTGGCGCTGGGCGTCATTGAAATAGGCCGGGACGGTGATGACGGCCTGCTCGACCTTGGAGCCCAGATAGGCTTCCGCGGTCTCCTTCATCTTCTGCAAGATGAAGGCGGAAATCTGCGACGGCGAATAGGTCTTGCCCTCGACCTCGACCCAGGCGTCGCCGTTGCTGGCGCGCGAAATCTTGTACGGGACGAGCTTCTTGTCCTTTTCCACCATCGGATCGTCGTAGCGCCGGCCGATCAGGCGCTTGACGGCAAAAATCGTACGCTCGGGATTGGTGACCGCCTGGCGTTTCGCGGGCTGACCGACGAGCCGCTCGCCTTCGTCCGTAAAAGCGACGATCGACGGCGTCGTCCTCATTCCCTCCGCATTCTCGATAACCTTCGGCGTCTTGCCTTCCATAACGGCGACGCACGAATTCGTGGTCCCGAGATCAATACCGATGACCTTGGCCATGGTTGTTAATCCTCTCTTTCTTGGCAGGTCGGGCAGGCCCAAAGGCGCCCTCAGTCCGACCCCCGTATAGCCTCACATCGCTCGGTACATCCGAGCGATTTCCCTTGGCTCATATAGGAGGGCAGCAACGTCCCGCAAGGCAGAAATGCCCATGGACAGCCGCTCCGTTTGCCAAAAGGGCGATGCCGGCCGCCACGACGAAGCGGCCGGCCGGCCGGCCGGATCGCTGCGACCGGCGCTGCTATCAGCCTGCGCCCGGCGCCCCATTGAGGCTCTCTTAACGGTGTCGCCAGAGCCCGGCGGCAGACACCGCGACGCTAGCCCCCGATTAAGAAAATCCTGCCACGCATCACACGAGCGACCGGCGCCGGCAACCGCCGCAAAGGCCTGCCGCACGACCGGCCGCAAGGGGAGACGTGATGCCCGCTCGGATTGACGCCTTCGCGGTCGCGCCTGCGCCGCTCGCCCATCGTGCCCTGCGCACGCTCAGGGCCGTGCTGTGACCGACGTCGAAGTATTCGTGATCGGCGCCGGGCCCGCCGGACTGACGGCAGCCTATAGCCTGAGCAAGCAGGGGCGCTCCGTCCTCGTTATCGAGCGCGATCCCGTCTATGTGGGCGGCATCAGCCGCACGGTCTCGTACAACGGCTTTCATTTCGATATCGGCGGTCACCGGTTCTTCTCGAAATCGAAAGAAGTCGTCGCACTGTGGCACGAAATATTGCCCGACGATTTCATCGCCCGGCCGCGGCTGTCGCGTATCTACTACGATGGCAAATTCTTCTCTTACCCGCTCAAGGCGTTCGAGGCGTTGCGCAAGCTCGGTGTCTTCACCAGCGCGGCCTGCATGGCTTCCTACGCGTACGCCAAGCTGTTCCCGATCGCGCCGGCCCGTACCCTGCATGAGTGGGTGCGCAACCAGTTCGGCGAGCGGCTGTTCCAGATCTTCTTCAAGACCTACACCGAGAAGGTTTGGGGCATGTCCTGCGACGAAATTTCGGCCGACTGGGCGGCGCAGCGCATAAAGGGCCTCGACCTCATCACGGCCGTCCTCAACGGGCTGAGACGATCGCTGCGCCTCTCCGGGAGCCGAAAGGCGAACGGCGAGCCGGTCAAAACTTTGATCGAGAGCTTTCAATACCCCCGCAAGGGCCCGGGCATGATGTGGGAGGCGGCTGCCCGCAAGATCGCGGCGCAGGGCGGGCGCATCCTCATGGGCCGCGAACTCGTCGCGCTCGAATTCGATGACGCGCGCAATCTGTGGCGCATCGACGTTGCGGCAGCAGACGGCGAGCGCGAAACCTACACGGCACGGCACGTCGTCAGCTCGGCGCCGCTGCGCGAACTGGTCGGCCGATTGAAGCCGGTGCCGATTTCGCTACTGCACGCCCGCGCGCTGCGCTACCGGGATTTTCTGACCGTGGCGCTGATGGTCCGCAAGGCGGAGCTGTTTCCGGACAACTGGATCTACATTCACGATCCCAGCGTGAAGGTCGGGCGCGTGCAGAATTTCCGCTCCTGGTCGCCCGAGCTCGTGCCGGACGGCATGAGCTGCCTCGGCCTCGAATATTTTTGCTTCGAGGGCGACGGCCTGTGGACCGCATCGGATGCCGATCTGATTGCGTTGGCCAAAAGCGAGGCGGCGCAGATCGGGCTTCTGCGCGCCGATGACGTGGTCGATGCTTGCGTGGTGCGTCAGGCCAAGGCCTATCCGGTCTACGATGAAGGCTATCGCGACAACGTCGACGCCATTCGTCTCGACCTCGAAACCGCCTATCCAAGCCTGCACGTGATTGGCCGCAACGGCATGCATCGCTACAACAACCAGGACCACGCGATGATGACCGGCATGCTGGCCGCGCGGAATATCGTCGCCGGCGCCAGACTGTACGACGTGTGGAACGTCAACGAGGACGCCGAATATCATGAGGCCGGCGAGGCCGGCATCCGCGACGCGTTCGAGGGCGTGCGGTTGGTGCCGGAGAAAGTCACGCGCGCGGCGTGATCACGCTGCGACCGCCGCCGCCTCGCCGGGCGCCGACCGCGCCACATTGGCGTCCGCACGGGCGAGGCGCCAGATCAGCCGGCAGGCGAACCCGATCAGCACCATCGGCGCCAGCGGAATGAACGCCGCGGCGGCAAGCATCATCGCAACCGGCAGCGTCCACACCGCAATCAAGAGCCAATGATCCGCCATGGTGTTGTCGGTGCGCTCGCGCAGCAGCGCAACGGTGAATCCCAACACCACCATGTCGTAGTTGAGAATGTATGGAGTCACCAGAAAGGTCGCGGTGATCAACAACGACAGCGCAAGCGGACGGTCGCGGCGCTTCCAGAACGCCCATACGACAGCGCCGACCGCGAGTGCCGCGACGACGCCCTGTATCGCCCAGGCGAAACCTTCCGGCAGATGCACAAGGCGCGCGCCATAAAACACCGACGCAACCATGACCATCAGCAAGCCCTCGCCGTGAGCCGTCAACCATTGCTGCTGCGGCACCACCTCGCGCCAGAATGCGAGCCACACATCGGGGCCGAACAGCGCGGCCGTAACGGCGACCAGGCAGGCGGCCGTCGCCAGCGCCGAGGCGATCGTCAGCCACCGCCGCTCGAGCAATAGCACCACGGGCAGCAGCAGGCCGAGCTGCGGCTTGATGGTCAGAATGCCGAACAGGATCCCGGCCAGCACCGGGCGGCGATCAAGGGCGAGGAGGCCGC
>JASHXZ010000311.1 GCA_030043285.1 Xanthobacteraceae bacterium
CATGGAAGACGGAACGGTTTCCATCTTCGGCCTGATCTTTGGCGTCGCTGCGACGACGACCGACACCAAAACCGTGCTGATCGCAGGCGCTTCGGGCGCCGCGGCGGCGGCCGTCTCGATGATGGCCGGCGCCTATCTCGACGTTGAGACCACGCGTGACGAGGCCAACGCGGCGAATCTGTCCCTATATTCCGCCCCGCGCTCACCGGCCGCTTTAGCGAGCCGTCTCGCCGAGGCTGGCCTGACATCCGCGCAATCCGAAGCGCTCGTTGTCGCCGTGCAAAACAGTACTGACGCTGTCGACGGGCTGTTACACGCGCTACGGAGCGATCCGCGAACGCCGCTTAGTCCGCTGGAGCAGGCGTTCTGGATGCTGCTGGCCGATTTCTTTGCGGCCGCGGTCCCCATCCTGCCATTCGTGTTTGTTCCGGTGCCTCAGGCAAGAATTGTTTCCGGGGTCGTCACAACAGCTTTGCTGATTGCGCTTGGCATCGGCCGTGCGCAAATCGCCAAGCGCAACACCATTCGCACCGTGGCCGAAACCGTTGCCATTGGCATTGCCGCCGCAATCGCCGGCGTCGCAATTGGCGCGCTGGTGAACTATTTGTTTGCTCACTGAGCGGCCTCAATCGGCGCCGCTGTGCTGGCAGGCGGCAAGAAAGAACGAGACGGTACGCGCTACGTGCGGGTTGATCTCGGCATCGAGTGCCTCGAGCCTCTCGCCAAACAGCCCGCGGACAATCAACGGGAAGACGACCGAATCGATGAAGAAACGGGCGGTCGTCGCCTGCCGCTCCGGCGCGAACGCCGGCACCACGCGGAGCGGGTCGGATTGCGCTGCCTCGGTCAGGAGGCGGCCCACGGCCTCCTCGCCGCGCTGCCGCGCCATGCGGTGCACGTCGCTGGCCAGATCCGGAAGCCGGCGCGCTTCGGAAATGGCCACCCGCATTAAATCGATGGTTTGGCTGCTCAAGATCCAACGCAGGATTCTGGCGCCCGCGTCGGCCAAGCGTTCATCGATTGTTGCGCCGGACGGCGCAATGCTGCCGAACCGTTCGATCGCCACAGCGACGTTGTTCAACACGACCGCGCCAAACAGCGCCTCCTTGCTGGCAAACCGGGCATAGATGCTCGGTTTGCCGGCGCGAGCGCGGGCGGCGATCTCGTCGATGCTGGCGCCGGCGAGCCCCTGTTCGAGAAAGACGTGGCGCGCCGCCTCGAGGATGCGCGCATCCACTTCGCCGGCGAGCTCGCGCGGCGGCCGCCCGCTGCGCCCAGCCGGGCGTTTCTGCGGATGCCGCTTTTTCCCGGGAAGTCTCATGGTTCGACCTCACATTCTCGTGATCAGGCCTCGCTGTGCGCCTGACAGTGCGCCCTAAGCCTATCGCCTTATTCATTTATTGCGGTTGCTGCCAAAAGTAAAGAAACGAAACGGTACAGTATAATTATTTCTTGACGAGCCGCCGTTTTGCGCGTTATGCAGCAGAACGAAACGGTATCGTTTCATTAGACGGTAGTCCGGCGAGCGACCCGCCGACGAAGACAGGAGGCTAGCATGTCGTTCGACGCAGAAGACCGCCAACACGGCCAGCAACTTCTCCTGGAGGGTATTGAGGCGCCATCTCCGCAGGTCGACGTGATTGATCGGTCAGCTCTAGAGGCAAAAAACGTCGCCGTCCGCGCGCGGGCCCCGGCACCGCAGGAGCGTCCCTCTGAGGGGCCCCGGATCGTCGAGCCGCCGCCGCTGCACGATGACGCGCAGCCCGGAGAGGGCGCGGAGCAGGGCGATAAGCGATGCTCCGGATTGTTGAGGCGACACCCGTTTGCGGTCGTGTTCGCGCTCGTTATGGCCGCCCCGGTGGCGGCCGGTGCTTATCTTTACTGGGACAACGCGCGGCACTTCGAAGCGACGGACGATTCCTTCATCGCTGCGCGGCAATTAGCCATCCAGCCAAAGGTGGCCGGGTACATCACCGCGGTGCCGGTGACCGATAATCAGCACGTTGCCGCCGGCACCGTGATCGCGCGCATCAACGATCGCGATTACCGCGTCGCGCTCGATCAGGCCGAGGCGCAATTGGCGCACGATCAGGCGGTGCTCGAACAGGCGCAGAAGAATCTCGGCCGCTTTCAGTATCTCGCCAGTAAAAATTCGATCGCCCAGCAACAGGTGGACGATCAAACCTTCCTCGTCACGCAGGACAAGGCCACGGTTGCGCTCGATCAGGCAAAGGTGGACGCGGCAAAGCTCGATCTGTCCTACACCACGGTGACCGCGGCCCAGGCCGGGCGCGTCGTCAGCCTGAGCGCCGCCATTGGCCAATACGCCCAGGCCGGTACGACACTGACCATGTTCGTGCCCGACGAAAAATGGGTCGCGGCAAACTTCAAGGAAACGCAACTAGACGCGATGCGGTCCGGCCAGCCGGTAGCGATGACCATCGACGCCTATCCGGAACGCACAATTCACGGCCACGTCGCCAGCGTTCAATCGGGATCGGGACCGGCCTTCTCGCTGCTGCCGCCGGAAAACGCGACCGGCAACTGGGTCAAAATCGTGCAGCGCGTGCCGGTCAAGATCGTCATGGACGATCCGCCGGCCGATGTTGCACTCGGCCCAGGCATGTCGGTCGAGGCCAGCGTGCGGGTCGACCCGAAGCCGTCCCTCTATGAGCGGCTGTGGAGCCGGCTGTGAGCGCCGCCGCCAGAGCTTTGCCGTCCGCCGCGGCACGCGGTGCTGCTGTCAATCCCTGGCTGATCGCCGTTCTGGTCGCGTTCGCCTCCTTCATGGAGAACCTCGACACCACCATCGCCAACGTGGCGCTGCGCGCTGGCGATGTTCGACATGACCAGAATCAGCGGGCAGGTCGACTTCCGGTTCTTTGCCGTCTCGCGCATGCTGCTCAGTCTGGGCCTGCCGTTCGTCTTCATTCCGATTCTCACTGCCTCGTTTGCCGGGCTCCCGCCGGGCAAGACCGACATGGCGTCGGCGCTGA
>JASHXZ010000312.1 GCA_030043285.1 Xanthobacteraceae bacterium
GATCGGCGGCATCGCGTCGGCGCTGGTCGGTGTTCTGATCGTCTGGTTTATCCGCGGTTGAGGCTTTTTGGGGCAATGCGCGTGGCTCGTTGCGCGCCAATGGTTGACGGGTGCCGGCCCGGCCGGGTCGCTTTTCCGCCCCAAAAATGCGGTTCACTATGACCGCACGGCCGGTTATTCCCTTGCGTCGCGGACGCACCGAGCGCACTTATCACGCTAGCCAGGAATTTCAGGAGCGCTGACAGCCATGTCTCGCTATTTCGCCGTCGGTCTACTGCCCCGCCTTGTTCGTTACCAAGCGGCGATCGGCGTCTTTGCCGTCGCCATCGCGATCCTGCCGGCGCAGCCGGCTGCGGCGCGCGGACCGGATAACATCGCCGATGTCGCCGAACAGGTTATCGACGCCGTGGTCAACGTCTCGACCTCCCAGAAGGTCGACGCGCACATCGGTAACCTGCCCGATCTGCCGCCCGGCTCGCCGATGGAAAAATTCTTCGAGGATTTTTTCAAGCGCCACCGCGGCCAGGGTGGCCCGGGCGATCAAGACCAGGACGAGCCGCGCCACGTCAACTCGCTCGGCTCCGGCTTCATCATCGATCCGTCCGGCCTGGTGGTGACCAACAATCACGTCATCGACGGCGCCGACGAGATCAGCGTCATTCTCAACGACGGCACCAAGCTCAAGGCTGAGCTGGTCGGAAAGGACGCCAAGAGCGACATCGCGCTGCTGCGCGTGCATGCCGACAAACCGCTGCACGCGGTCAAGTTTGGCGATTCCGACAAGATGCGGCTCGGCGAATGGGTGATCGCGATCGGCAACCCGTTCAGCCTCGGCGGCACGGTGACGGCGGGCATCGTCTCGGCGCGCCACCGCGACATCAATTCGGGTCCGTACGACAACTACATCCAGACCGACGCCGCCATCAATCGCGGCAACTCGGGCGGCCCGCTGTTCAATCTCAACGGCGAAGTGATTGGCATCAACACCGCGATCATCTCGCCGTCCGGCGGCTCGATCGGCATCGGCTTTGCCATTCCCTCCGACAGCGCCACGCCGGTCATCGATCAGCTGCAAAAATATGGCGAGGCGCGCCGCGGCTGGCTCGGCGTGCGCATCCAGCAGGTGACCGACGAGCTCGCCGAGAGTCTCAATCTCGGTACCCCGCGCGGCGCGCTGGTCGCCGGTGTCGACGACAAGGGACCGGCCAAGCCCGCCGGCATCGAGGCCGGCGACGTGGTGGTGACGTTCGACGGCCATGACATCAAGGAGATGCGCGACCTGCCGCGCATCGTTGCCGACACTCCGGTCGGCAAAGAGGTCGACGTCGTCGTCATCCGCAAGGGCAAGGAACAGACCCGCAAGGTGACGATCGGCCGCCTCAAGGAGGATGTGAAGGTGGCGTCGGCCGACGACAAGAAGGACAACCCACCGCCGGAGAAATCGGTGGTGCAGAAGACGCTCGGTCTGGAATTGTCGAGCCTGACCGACGACCTGCGCCATCGCTTCAAGATCCGCGACAACGTCAAGGGCGTGCTCGTCACCGGCGTCGATCCGGATGCGGCGAACGATGCTCCCGACAAGCATCTGGCAGCGGGCGACGTGATCGCCGAGGTGCAGTACCAAGCCGTCAACACGCCGGCCGATCTGCAGAAGCGCGTCGACGAGCTCAAGCAGCAAGGCAAGAAGGTCGCGGTGCTGTTGGTCGCCAACGGCGACGGCGAGACCCGCTTCGTGGCGCTGACTTTGCAGTAAAGCGCGTGGCGAATAGGACCCTATTCGCCATTCGCTCCACTCTGGACTGATTTCCTCTCGATCAGAGAAAGCCGTCGATCGCAACGGTCGCCGTGTGTTTCGAAAAGATTTTGTTGTCAAGGGTCCTCGACCGCCGAAGGCGGCGCTTCGCGCCCTTGACAACAAAATCCTTTCGAAACTTTTGCTGACCGTTGCGATCGACGGCGTAACGCGACGGGCTGCGGTCTGAACTAATAACGCGTATGGCGCTTGAAAGTCGTATACCCCTCAATCCAACACGTGGCTCACCACGCCGTCGGCGAGCTTCGGCTCGAACCAGGTCGACTTCGGCGGCATGATCGCGTCGGCGTCGGCGACCGCCATCAGGTCCGCCATCTGCGTCGGATAGAGCGCGAACGCCGCCGCGGCTTGACCCGATGTGACGCGCCGCTCCAGCTCGGAAAGTCCGCGGCCGCCGCCTACGAAATCGATGCGCTTGTCGGTGCGCGGATCGGTGATGCCGAAAATCGGCGCGATGATGTTGTTCGTCAGGAGCGTGATCGGCAGCCGCTCGATCGGATTGGCGGCCGTTGGCGCGGCGCGCAGCACCAGCCGATACCAGCGCCCGCCGAGCACCATGCCGAGTTCGTGCGCGTATGCCGGCCGCACCGGGCCGTCGCTCGCCTCGACGGTATATTTGTCGCGCAGTTCGGCGAGCAGCTGTTCGGGGCTGCGCCCGTTGAGATCGCGCACCACGCGATTGTAGTCGAGGATCGTCATCTCGCCCTGCGGAAACAGCACTGCCAGGAAATAGCGGTGCGGCCCGTCGCCGCCGCGCGCCTGCGCGACGCGCAGCGCCGCCGCCGAGCGGTGATGGCCATCGGCGATGTAGAGCGCCGGCAAGGCATCGACGGCCTGCGTCAGGCCGGCGATGGCGGTGTTGCCGTCGATCACCCAGAGCTGGTGGCGCACGCCGTCCGCGGCAGTGGCGTCCACGGCGGTATCGCCGGATGCGGCTTGCGCCAGCATCGCATCGAGCTGCGGCGCTGTCGGGTAGGCGAGCATCACCGGCCCGGTCTGGGCGTTGACCGCCTCGATCTGGCGCACGCGGTCATCTTCCTTGGCGGGCGTGGTCAGTTCGTGCTTGCGGATGCGGTTCTTCGCATAAGCATCGAGCGACGCGACGGCGGCGAGCCCGGTCTGCGCGCGGCCGCGCCAGGTCAGCCGATAGACGTAATAGCAAGCTTTGGCGTCGCGCATCAGCACGCCGGCATCGATCATGGCGCGCAGATTCGCGGTTGCCTTGGCGTAGACCGCCGCATCGTACGGATCGATCGACGGCGCCAAATCTATCTCCGCCTTGGAGATGTGCAAAAAGCTCCACGGCTTGTCCTTGGCGCGCTCGCGCGCCTCGGCGCTCGACAGCACGTCATAGGGCGGCGCCAAGATCTCGGCGGCGCGCGCCGGCGCCGGCCGCAGCGCACGGAAGGGTCTTATCACGGTCACGAAGCCTCGTTTCTCGAATCGTCCAGCTGCACGCGCGGTGTTATCGTTCCCCGCGCCAGCGTTTTAATTCGCGCTAAAACGCATTACGTCAACCCTGTGAGCAGCCCGGGAACAATCGTCCTCATTGCCGGCCCCACTGCGAGCGGCAAATCGGCGCTGGCGATGGCACTCGCCGAAAAACGCGATGCCGTCGTCATCAATGCCGATTCGATGCAGGTCTATCGCGACCTGCGCATCATCACGGCGCGGCCGAGCCTCGAGGACGAACGGCGTGTGCCGCATCGGCTGTTCGGCCACGTCGATGCGGCGGAGAATTATTCCGTGGGCCGCTGGTGCGAGGAGGCCGCGGCCGCGCTCGCGGTGACGGCGCGCACCGCACGCACCGCAATCCTGGTCGGTGGCACCGGGCTTTATTTCAGCGCGCTCACCCGTGGCCTCGCCGCGGTGCCGCCGATTCCGCCGGAAATTCGCGACGAGGTGCGCGCGCGGCTCGACAGCGACGGCGTCGCGGCGCTGCATGCCGAGCTGAAATGGCGCGATCCGGCCGCGGCGGCGCGGCTAATGCCGGGCGACCGCGCCCGCATCACCCGCGCCCTCGAAGTGGTTCTCGCCACCGGCCGCTCGCTCATCGACTGGCACGGGACCAACAAGCCGCCCGGGCTTGACGCCGCGCGCGCCGCCAAGATTTTTCTGATGCCCGACCGCGACGAGCTGTTGCGCCGGATCGACGCGCGCTTCGACGCCATGATGGCGGCCGGCGCGCTCGACGAAGTGCGAGCGCTGGCGGCGCGCGAGCTCGATCCGGCGCTGCCGGCTATGAAGGCGCACGGCGTGCCCTGGCTGATCCGGCATCTTGCCGGCGAGTTGCCGCTCGACCAGGCGGTGGCGGGGGCCAAGCGCGACACAAGGCAGTACACCAAGCGGCAGGCGACCTGGTTTCGCAATCAGCTGCCCGATTTCGTCTGGGTCGAGCCGGACTATGCGCTGGCGGCGATCGAGGGGCAGCTCCAAGTGTTACCTAAATAACACACGTTATATTAATTACAATCAAGTTGTTTCAACCGATTGACGCCCGCGTAAGTTTTCAAACAAAGTTCTGATGCGGCACTTTTGGGGCGGGGGCGTCAAAATGTTGAAGTGCGTGCGAACAGCGCGGGCGCTGTTGTCGTTGGTGTTTGCTTCTTTCTCTTTAATCCTCAGCAGTTGCGGCGTGCCACTCTTGGAATCCCAGATGTTCAATGGGCCGAGGGTCAATGACATTACTCATCACATCGATTGCGAGTTGGCCTCGGTGGTCAATACGGTGACTATTGCGAGGGACAAAAAAACTGGGAACACGATCGATTACCCGCCTGGAAGTGGAATACCGGCGTGGAGCCCCAATGAAAACTCCACAAATCGGCGATTACTCGAAAAAGTTATCGAAGACCGCAACTTGAACCCTGATCCCAGCCGCCGGTTAGGAACTCTATTGGCCTACCTGGTCGAGAAGCATTTTGTCGCCTCAGCTCAGATGACCCTGGATGTATTGGATACCGAAGGTTTCAATCCTTCGCTGAGTTTTATTACACCATTCGCTGCGGCTTCGGGTTCGGGGAGTTCGATGAGTTCGGCGAGTTCGATGTTCAACTACACGTCCGCCATCGGTGGATCGTTGAGCGGGACTCAAGAACGCAATATCGGCTTTGGGTATTCCATCGATTTTGATCAGCTAAGTAATAAACCTGAACTCAAGTACATTAAAGATCCAAAGACCCATAAACTTATCGAGAATCCACGGACCGGCATATATGAAGTTGACCATCTTTGCCCAGGAGCGACCGAAGCTGCAACACCAAACCTCCCGGGCGGCATCACCGGCGACCTCGGGCTGACTGCGATCATCGTCGACGGTCTGGTCGGGCTGGATGCGACAAAGCATGTCAATATTTACGGCACCTCGGGTCCCGCCCCGCCGGCAGCGACCTTAAGTTTCGACACCAGTGCGCTAAGTTTTACACCAGCTGGGTTACCCACGTTGAATTTGTCCGGCAGCATTACGCTTACTCCGCCGACGGCCGATCCGCACTCGGCAGGCTCTGCAACGTTGACTGCGTCTAACTCAGACACCAACGCACCCATTTTTGTCAATCTGACAGGCAACACAGTCACGTCGTTGTACAACAAGCGAAAGAAATCGGGTTTCGTCACGGTGTCCCTGAGTGGCCCAATCCAATATGGTAAGGCACCAAGCTCCGTAGGTTTTAGTCCACAGCTCAATCTTGTCGGCACGATCAAAATCGTGAACGACACGTATCAATTAGCATCACTTATAGGCTCTCTAACGCCGGACTCGAAGACTGCAACCCCCACCGCCACAGACCCGAAATCCTTCGTAGCTACTTGGAGCTGGCCAACACCAGAACAGCACCCGTTAAACGTCAAACAGAAGCCACTTCGCCAATTTGAATTCCTATCGGCAAACATAACTCCTTCACCAAACGGTGGGATCCAAGCAAAGGGCGGTGGCGGGCTAGCATCCAGCAGCGGGACTCAATTCAGCTCCTATATCAACTTTATCTTAGCTTATGGTCTCAACGGCGGCCCGAATTGGACGCTTCAAACCTTCAAAGGTCCGTCGGGAGGTGGCAGCGGCGGTGGCGGTGGTGGTGGTGGCGGCGGCGGGGGTGGTCAATTCCTCAGCGCGAACCAGACCCGCACCGATAGCCTGACAATGACCTTCGTTGCAGCGTGTCAGGACAGTCAACAACGGGTGCAGGCAAGCACCTATTGGGACACGTTACCGGTCTGTGACAGCTTAGGCTTGGCAAAATCAAATGCAGCCACTACGGCCACCACATTCACTATCTTAAGTGTTACCGGCAGAGGCCAGTTTTGAGAGTTCTCTGCCTGCCATCGCGCGTCGTGCGCCTGCGGTTGGCAATCAGTTCGCCGCCGGCGCTACGCGAAGAGGCCATTCCGGCTTCCAGAAAGGAGGAGGGGCGGGTGGCATTCAAGCTCGTCACGGCATCCAATCGAGCTGAACCACGCGATTGCCGGCCCGCTCGTTAAACTCGATGGCGTGCTGGCGCATCGATCCTATGGCGTCGGCATCGCCGCGTGGGCATTGCACCGCTTCATGCGGCATGTGCGCGCTATCGAGTTGGCTCGCAAATGCACTCTCGATCGTGTCCATCGGCGCGGCGCTTGCGAAAACCGGCGACAGGTAGATCGCGTGCCGAGCG
>JASHXZ010000313.1 GCA_030043285.1 Xanthobacteraceae bacterium
GCCGCGCACCGGTCGAGCCTGACGAGCTCGACGCCTTCTGCCGCAAGTCCGGGCTTGCCGCCTTCAAGCGGCCGCGCCGCTACGTCTTCGTCGCCGATATTCCGAAATCGCCGGTCGGCAAACTGTTGCGCCGCAAGCTTGTCGCCGGTGAGTTTGTGGGCGAAGAACCCGAGACCCGCCAGCAAGGAACGGCCGCATGACTGCGTTTTCCGACCCGCGCCTGCAAGACCAAAAACTCGACGGCTTTCGCGTCGAGATCGACGCTGCCCGCGAGCGTGCCGACGTGGTGCTCGACCGGCCGCCGCTCAACGTCATCGAGATGGGGCAGCGCGACCAGCTGCGCATCGTCTTCGAGGCGCTGGACGACGACGAGCGCGTGCGCGTTATCGTCGTGCGCGGGCAGGGCGAGCATTTTTCCTCGGGCGGCAATATCGCCGGATTCTTGGCGGCCTCGCCCGAGCATGTCGCGAAGCTCGCCTGGAACATCGCCGCGCCGGCGCGCTGCGCCAAGCCGGTGATCGCGGCGGCGCGCGGCTATTGCTTCGGCGTCGGTTTCGAGCTGTCGCTCGCGTGCGATTTCCGCATCGTGTCGGAGACCTGCCAGTACGCATTGCCGGAGCAGCGGCTCGGCCAGATTCCCGGCTCCGGCGGCTCGGCGCGGCTGCAAAAGATCATCGGCATCACCCGCACCAAGGACATCGTGATGCGGTCGAAGCGTATTGCGGCGAAGCAGGCCTACGAATGGGGCATCGCCACCGAATGCGTGGCCAACGATAAGCTGGAAGCGGCGACCGACGCGCTGGTCGACGAGCTGCGCGCCTTCTCGCCGCTGGCGCAACGTACCGCCAAGGCGTTGCTCAACGCCACCGAAGACACCAGCCTGCAGGCGGCAATCGAGCTCGAGGGCCATTGCTACAGCCGGCTCCGCCAGTCCGACGATTTTCGCGAGGGCGTCGAGGCGTTCCACGCCAAACGCAAGCCGGTGTTTCGCGGCAGCTGAACAGCAGCCGGTAACGCGCCGCGGCCTGCTCTCACGAGCTATTGCAAAGCTTCGCCGTGCTGCGTCACGTCGAGGCCTTCCACTTCGGCCTGTTTGTCGACGCGCAGCGGGATGAAGGCCGAGACCGCCTTGAGCAGAATGAACGTCGCGATGGCGGACCAGGCCAGCGTCACCACAATCCCGTAAAGCTGCAACAGGATCTGCGTCGCGTGACCTTCCAGAAGACCCGAGGCGTGGCCGATAGCGTTCGTGGCAAACACGCCGACCAGCAGTGTGCCGGTGGCGCCGCCCACGCCGTGGACGCCGAACACGTCGAGCGAATCGTCGTAGCCGCAGCGGAGCTTGAGCCACGTGCAGCTCCAGAAGCAGACCACGCCGGCGATGATGCCGATGATCAGGCCGTGCCACGGCAACACGAACCCGGAGGCCGGCGTGATGGTGCCGAGCCCCGCCACCGCGCCTGAGATCATGCCGAGCACCGACGGCTTGCCGCGCGTCCACCATTCGAGCGCCATCCAGGTCACGGCGCCGGCCGAGGCCGAAAGGTGGGTCGCCAGAATCGCAAACACCGCGCGCGAGCCGGCGCCGAGCGCCGAGCCGCCGTTGAAGCCGAACCAGCCGACCCAGAGCAGGCCGGTGCCGATCACCGCAAGCGACAGATCGTAAGGTGCGAAATTGTCGGTGCCATAACCGCGCCGCGCACCGATCACGTACGCACCAACCAGGCCGGCGACGCCGGCGTTGAGATGAACGACCGTGCCGCCGGCAAAATCGAGCACGCCGGCACTGCCGAGAAAGCCGCCGCCCCAGACCCAGTGCGCGATCGGCACATAGACCACCAGCAACCACAGCGCCGAAAACCACAGGAACGCCGAAAACCGCATGCGGTCGGCGACCGAGCCGGCGACCAGCGCCACGGTGATGACCGCAAAGGTCATCTCGTAAAGCATGAACAAGGCTTCCGGGATGGTCGGTGCGAAGCTGCTGACCGAATCCATGCCCATGCCGGCGAGCGCAAAGCGGCGCAGCGTGCCGATCACCGGCGAAGCGCCGACGAACGTCAGCGAGTACCCGACCAACATCCACAGCATCGAGCCGAGGGCGATCGCCGCAAACGTTTGCGCCATGGTGGCGAGCACGTTCTTCTTGCGCACCATGCCGGCGTAGAACAAAGCGAGCCCCGGGATCGACATCATCAGCACCAGCGCGGTGGCGACGATCATCCAGACGGTGTCGGCCGGGTCGATCTTGCCGGCTGGCTGCTGCGCGGCGGCAGGCGCCGCCGCAACGAGCGTCAACACTGCGACGACAGCCGCAGTGCGAGCGAACCGTGCCACCCTCATCAGAATCCCCCCGGACTTTTTTGATTGCTATAACGCGTCGCTGTCGGTCTCGCCGGTGCGGATGCGCACGGCCTGCTCGAGCGGCATGACGAAGATCTTGCCATCGCCGATCTGGCCGGTTTTGGCCGAGGCGCCGATCGCCTCGACCACGCGGTCGGTGTCTTCTTCGGCCACGGCGACCTCGATGCGGATTTTCGGCAGAAAATTCACGGCATACTCGGCGCCGCGATAGATCTCGGTGTGGCCCTTTTGTCGGCCGTAGCCCTTGACCTCGGTCACGGTCATGCCATGCACGCCGATGGCCAATAGTGCATCGCGCACCTCATCGAGCTTGAACGGCTTGATGATGGCAGTGACAAGCTTCATGGCGGGCGCGCTCCGGGGGAGACGTGGATCGGAAGTGCCCACCATATCGGCATTGCTGCCGAGATTTAAGCCATTTATTGCCGCCGGCAGGCCTAATCGCGCCGCGCCGTCCGGTTGCGCGCCGCCATGCCGGTCAGCCCACCCATCCCGGCGATGCCCGCCATGACCAGGACGAGGAACGCCGCAAGCGCGAGCGAGGCGTCGGCGCTGTTGCCGACTGCCCCGAGCACCCGCGCCCGGGTTGCGCCGATCGAAACGGCGGTCGCGGCAATGACCAGTGAAATAGCCAATGCGACGGTGGCAATCAGTTCGACGCCGGCGTGGCGGCGTCGGACGAACGTGTTGTTGGCAGCGGGAGACGCAAAACCGACCTTCCCGTTGAGCTCTTTCATGGTCGGCATCCTCAAGACGAATCAGTTTGATCGACGCTGCCATAATTCGCGCCGGATGCCGGCGCGTGTTCGGCCGAACTTGGGCGAAGCCATTGAAGAATAAGGGCGATTTTGTGTTTTGGGTTAACGAAGCGTTAACGCCGCGGTCGGCGCGCACAATAAACTGCCGTTGTGGCTTTCAGGTATCAGGGTCGGCAATCAGTAGTCAGTTGTCTGTAATCGGAGGGTTCAGAGGCGAACTTTCCGATTACTGATTACTGAGTACCGATTCCTGAACCGGATTGAAATCCATCGCCACGTAGCCCGGCTGGGCGGCGATGCGCGCCAGCCAGGCGCGCAC
>JASHXZ010000314.1 GCA_030043285.1 Xanthobacteraceae bacterium
CGCGGTAAGCGCTCTCGCGTCGCCCGCGGCACGGTCCGCATCGCGGCCGTTGAGCCACGCCAGCAGCATGCCGGCGTCGGCCGACGAGAGCGCGGCCGGGCCGCGGAAGGCAAAGCCCTGCGGGGTGCCCGAAAAGCTCCCGCTCAGATTCACTTCACTCATGCCTGGGGCGTGAAACTGCATGCCTTCCAGGCGCCAACCCGCCCGATCGAAATCGAGCGCGCCGCGCAGCGACTCGATCGTGGTAGCGCCCACAGTGAGCGCGCCGATGGAGACCCCGAACCGGGCCGGCAACGGCAACTTGGCGTCGCCGGCAAACGCCTGCAGCACGTTGCGCAGTGCAACCAGCGGCGGCCGGTTGGTGAGATCCGGATCGGCGATGGCACGGTCGAGATTGACCTGCATGGCCGCCAAATCGGCGTTCAGGTGCGGCTGTGGCCCGAATGTGAGGTCGGCGGTACCGCCGAACACGACCGCGCGTTCTTCCGGCCCGTAATGGATCGCCACATCCTTCAGCGCCGCGGCAGCCGGATCGGCTCGCAGCGTGGCGGTGACGCGCCATGGCTCGCTGACCACGCGCTGGCCATTGGCGAGCGTGGCGCCGACCGGGCGCGCCAGCGCCATGGCGCCATCGAAATGCGGCGCGCCGCGGTCGAAGCGCAGCGTGCCGTCGAACACGGTGGTGAGCGGCCGGTCGGCCGGATCGACGTTGAGCCGCAGCTTTATCCCGCCGCCATCGGCGGCGCTGCCGACGATGCGATAACCGTACAGCGCGTCATCGACCACGACGCCGCCTTCGCCGCTGAACGGGCCGGCGAACGAGCGGACATCGCCGTCGAAGTAAAGCTTTTCCAACGCAATCCGCGCGCCGGACGCTCCATCGCTGAACACGGCGCGTCCGTCCTCGATGGAAAAGCGCGCGATCGACAGCGCCTCGGGGCGGAACGCGGGTGCCAGTTTCGGCAGGTCGAGTGCGCCGGAACGATCGAGCGTGAGGCGAAGCTGCGGTCCGATCAGGCGCACCTCGGAGGCCTGCACCTTGCCGCGCAACAACGGACCGAGCGCCAGTTCGAGCTTGAGCGTGCCGGCGCGCAATTGCGGCGCCTGGCCGGCCTCACCGACGGCAACGTCGCGCAAGGTGATCGAGGGCGACGGCAAGAGCCGGGCATCGACCGCGCCGTTGACGTGCACGGCGAGCCCGGTGAGCCGGCTCGCCTCGCTCTCGATCGCCGCACGATAATGATTCCAGTCGATGACGAGCGGCGCCACCAGCGCCGAGACGAGCGCCAGGATGATCGCGATTGCCAGTCCGAGCAGCGTCGTCTGCACGGCGTCTCCACGCGCCCCTTGTTGGTACGAAGTCCGGATACTTGCCGGCCTAATACTTGCCGGGCAAATACTCGCCGGCCAAATACTCGCCGGCCAAGCCTAAGCCAGGCCGCGGCGCTTTGCACCCTCTGCGCGGAGACGCAGGCTCACGACCCGTCGCGCGGGCGGAACGGCCAAACCCGCGTTTGCTGCAGGTGCGCCGGCTTCGGGGCTATTCTATGTCGCACCGGCGGAGCCAGAGACCGTCTCCACCACAAGCGAAGCGCATTGGTGATCGCGGCCGGGCGTATGGACGCCATCGCCCGGCGCGGCACTAACCCAGGGTCCGGCAGCTAAGACGAACCAAGCGCGCCGGCTCCGTTTTGGAAATGAAATTGGAGATCGACGGCGTTGAGCGCGCTGCTGTATAGCGCGACCGACTGGATCAGGCCCACGAAAGGAAACTCCGGCGCACCGTCGGGGTTCATTGTAGGCGTTCGCAGCGGCTGCTCATTCGCGCCGGCGCCAATGAAGAACGTCATCTGTTGGCTTTGACCGACCGGTAAGTAAGTAAACGTCGTTGTAAAGTTCGCCGTCGGCGGCCCCGTATCGTTGCTGCCCGGGTTCAGCCAGATGCTCAACGTGTTGTTGTTGGTGGCATCGAAGGTCGCCGCCAGATAGCCGTCGATGTTTGGATTACTTGGATTATTTGGATTGACCGGCACCGGCTGGGTCACCACCGGCTGGACTGTCGTGCCGTTTCCGAGCATGACCTGCCAGTTGTTGTTTTCGTCAATGAAGACCACGAAGCCTGTGTTGTCGGGGCCGACTGCACTGAACACGACCCAGTGGAACATTTGGGACGATGCGTCCGCCGTGGAGAAGTTGGGCTGGATCCAGGCTTCGAATGTGAAGGAGGTCAGGTCTGCCGGGGTCGAATTCGGCGTGTTCCACGGAATACTGACGTAACCTCCGCCGAAATTGGCGCTGGCTGCGGAGGGATTGTCCTGGCTACCGCTATCGCCCGGCACAAGCGAAGCCCCGCGCGCAACCGATGGAGCGGCAATCGCCCTCGAAAATTGAGCGGCCGGATAGGCCGGCGGAATTGTATAAGTGCCGTTATGATTGTGTCCGGAAAGATCGCTTGCGTTGGCCGTCTGACCTGGCTCGAGTGGACCGATCAAATCGTTCAACGGCCAATAGGCGACAAGGGTTGGCTCCGCCAGAATGGCGTCGCTGTAGCCTGAAAAATTGAAGGTGTCGCCGCAGCCGACAAAGCACAACGACCAGGCGATCGCCAACATGCCGATCGGGACCAGAAAGAATAGCGTGATGCTCATTGTGTGCGCTCGAACCGTCAGGGCGTGACGCCAAAATGCTTGGCGAGGTCCGCCGGTGTCATGTCGTTTGGTTTGCGATCGAAGCGGATGCCGGCCTGCTGCAGCGCTCCCACCACAAGCGAAGCGCATTGGTGACCGCTGTCGGGCATGCGGACGCGACCGCCGAGCGCGGCGCTGATGATGAGCAGCAGAAAATTGCGCACGCTGTATTTTTGTCCAAGGCAGGATCGCGCGAATTGGACGGCGGCCTTGCGTCCGGCGTCCGGCAGGTCAAGCGAAACGTAGTGGTAGTCGCGAGCGCGGTATAGCCGGATGTGGCTCGTGACCACGCCGCGCGGGTTGACTTCCACCATATGGCCGGCGCTGCTGACGACGAGTGCGGCATGGGTCCAATAGGTGTAGGGGCGGTCCGCAGGCATGCGATAGCGGAGGTTGCCGACAAGGCAGCGGATCAGCCATCCCAACCAGCCTTTGTCGCGCACCAGGATGAAGTCACCCGGCCGACGATGCGAGATCGTCTCTCCCGGCCGGCAATGCACAAAGGCCGGGATATGCATCGCTGGCGACGTGTCGAGCGCGAACATTTCTGCCAATGCCTTACTTCAGTAAGCCGGTGGCCGTCTCCATCACGCATCAGCAAACGGCGGCGAACGCGCGGCCCCTGGCCACAGCTGCCCGCACATTGGTTGCGGGCAGC
>JASHXZ010000315.1 GCA_030043285.1 Xanthobacteraceae bacterium
GGCGCAGAGCAGCCTCATGGATGTATCGAGCCCAATCGCGGCCGAGGTGAATACGGCCGACCCGTACCAGCGCCGCCTGCTGCGCCTCATCCTCTACGATGCGCTTGCCAGCGAGGGAATGGGCACGCTGACGACCGGAGTGTTCCTGGTCGGCTTCGCGCTGGCGCTCGGCGCCAGCAACTTTGCCATCGGCGTGCTGGCGGCAGTGCCGTTTTGCGTGCAGCTGTTACAGATCCCGGCCGTGCTTCTGGTCGAGCGGCTGCGGTCGCGTCGCGACATCAGCGTGTGGAGCACCGCGTTCGGACGGACCTTCTTGCTGGTCGCCGCGGCCGCCCCGCTGCTCGGGTCCGGCTACTCCATCGCGGCGCTGATCGTCGCGCTGACGATCTACCAGGCCATGGCGGCCATCGCCGGCTGCGCCTGGAATTCGTGGATGCGCGACCTCGTGCCGCCCTCGCAATACGGCCGCTTCTTCGGCCGCCGCACCATGGCGACGACAGCGTTGTCGATCTCGCTCGCTTTGTTCGCCGGTTTCCTGATCGATTCCTGGAAACGGTACGCGCCAAGCCAGCCGGTATTCGGCTACTCGATGCTATTCGTGGTCAGCACGGGGATCGGCTTCATCGGCGTCTATCTGCTGCACATCACCCCGGATTCGCCGATGCCGGCGGCGGAGAAATTCGACAACCCGCTGGCGTTATTATTTGCGCCGCTGCGCGAGGCGAATTTCCGTCGCCTCATCATTTTTCTGGCGTCGTGGAGTTTCGCCGCCAATCTGGCCGCGCCGTTCTTCACCGTCTACATGCTCAAGTCGCTCGGTTACCCGCTGACCACCGTGCTGGCGTTGACCATCGGCAGCCAGCTCGCGAACCTCGCCGCGCTCGGCCTATGGGGCACGCTGAGTGACCGCTTCAGCAACAAAGCCGTGCTCGAGATCGTGGCGCCATTGTATCTGATCTGCACCTTCGCCTGGACCTTTACGGGGCTGCCGTGGATGCAGCCGATGGTGCTTTATCTGCTGATCGCCATTCACATTTTCATGGGCATCGCCACCGCCGGCGTCGGGCTCGCGACCGGCAACATCGCCATGAAGCTGTCGCCGGCCGGCCAGGCCACCGCCTATCTCGCCGCCAACAGCGTGATCTCGGCGTCCTTTGCAGCAGCAGCACCGGTGCTCGGCGGGTTGTTCGCCGATTTTTTCGCCGCACATGAGTTGACGCTGTCGCTGCACTGGACCGGCGGCGAAAAGGACGTCACCGTGCAGGTGCTCGATTTCCATTCCTGGACGTTTTTCTTTGGCATCACCTGCGTGCTCGGCCTTTATGCGCTGCACCGGTTGTCGTTCGTCGAGGAGCCGTCCGGCAGCGCCGAGCGGCTTGTGTTCCGCAAATTGCTGCTCGAGGCAGGACGCTGGTCGGTGCACAGCCTGTCCAGCGCCGCCGGTTTGTTGCGGGTGGTGCGCCTGCCGGAGTGGTTCGCGCGTTTGCCCTAGCGGTCGCTGCGCGACAACACGTCGATCAATTCGCTCACCTTGCGCCGCTGCTCGGATTTGGTGCCGGAAGCGATGGCGTGCTCGACGCAATGGGCGACGTGATCGGCGAGGATCTCCTCCTCGGCGCGGCGCAACGCGGCGCGCGCCGCCGACAGCTGGGTGACGATATCGATGCAATAGCGGTCGTCCTCGACCATGCGCGCGAGCCCGCGCACCTGGCCTTCGATCCGCTTCAGGCGCTTGAGCACCGATGTCTTGGCAACGCTCTGCACGCCCGCTATATACCCCTACCGGGTACCCGTTTCAAGGATTTTTACCGCGATGGATCATGCGCACCATAGTGATGCGGCAGGCGACGCCGAAAGCCTCGCGCGCGATCCGGCGTGCGGCATGCGCGTCGATCCGGGACTGACGCCCCATCGCCACGCATTGGGCCACCAGGATTTTTTCTTCTGCTCCGCGGGATGCCGCGCCAAGTTCGCCGCCGAGCCGGGGAAATACGTCGATGGCGCCGCGGTACGGCCCGCCAGCACTGCGCCTGAGGGCACGATCTACACCTGCCCGATGCATCCGGAAGTCCGGCAAGTCGGGCCGGGCCATTGTCCGATCTGCGGCATGGCGCTGGAGCCCGAAGCCGGCGGCGCCGCAGACGCCGATGACGGCGAGCGCGGCGCCATGGTGCGGCGATTGTGGGTTTCGACCTTGCTTACCGCGCCCGTGCTCACGCTCGATATGGGCGGCCACTTCGGCCTTTGGCACGCAGCAGGCCGGCTCACGGACCTCGGCGAACTAGCGCTGACCACGCCGGTGGTGCTGTGGGGCGGCTGGCCGTTCTTCGTGCGGGGCGCCCAATCGCTGGTCACGCGCCATCTCAACATGTTCACGCTGATCGCAATGGGGACCGGCGTCGCTTATCTCTACAGCGTCATCGCGGTCCTCGCGCCCGGATTGTTTCCAGCGGATTTCCGCGATGCGCATGGCGGTATCGCGCTCTATTTCGAGGCGGCAGCGGTCATCACCGTGCTGGTGCTGCTTGGTCAGGTGCTGGAGCTGTCGGCCCGCGCTTCGACGATGAACTCCATACGCGCGCTCATGCAGCTGGCGCCGACCAGCGCGCGGCGCGTGCGCGATGACGGCAGCGATGAGGACGTGCCGCTCGATCTGGTGGCCGTCGGCGATCGGCTGCGCGTGCGGCCGGGCGAAAAGGTGCCGGTGGACGGCGTGGTGATTGAAGGCCGTTCAGCGGTCGACGAGTCGATGATGACCGGCGAGTCCATGCCGGTGGCCAAGGAGCCCGGCGCCAATGCGATTGCCGGAACACTCAACGGCAGCGGCAGCTTTGTCATGCGCGCGGACAAAGTCGGCCGCGACACGATGCTGGCGCGCATCGTCGAAATGGTCGGCGCGGCGCAGCGCTCGCGCGCGCCGATCGCGCGGCTCGCCGACCGCGTCGCCGCCTGGTTCGTGCCGGCGGTCATTGCGGTTGCGCTTGTTGCATTTGCCGCCTGGGCGATCTGGGGACCGCAGCCGCGCTTCGCTTACGGGCTCGTCGCTGCCGTCACGGTGCTGATCATCGCCTGCCCGTGCGCGCTCGGGCTGGCTACGCCGATGTCGATCATGGTCGGCATCGGCCGCGCCGCGTCCGACGGCATATTGATCAGGAACGCCGAAGTTTTGCAGCGTATGGAGAAAGTCGACACGCTCGTCGTCGACAAGACCGGAACGCTCACCGAAGGCAAGCCCAAAGTCGCCGCGATCGTTCCCGCGTCAGGCTTCGATGAAGAAACCGTGCTCCAGCTCGCCGCGAGCGCCGAACGCGCGAGCGAGCATCCGCTCGGCACAGCGATCGTTGCCGCGGCGGCCGAGCGCAACATCGCGGCGCTCCCCGCCGCGGATTTCGAAGCGCAGGCCGGAAAAGGCATATTGGGCACCGTCAACGGCCGACACGTAAAGCTTGGCA
>JASHXZ010000316.1 GCA_030043285.1 Xanthobacteraceae bacterium
CAGCCGGCAGGTATCGGACCGCGCGACGTGACCAACTTCGAGTTCGGCTACGGAACCGGCGACGCGCTTGGCGGCACGATGTATTGGGGCGCCAGCCTGGAGATGCAATATCCGCTCTACTTCCTGCCCAAGGATAGCGGCTTCCGCGGCGCCGTGTTCATCGATTCGGGATCGGAGTGGAATTACAAAGGTGAAACGCAGAGCCCGGCCACCGGAGAAGTCAACGCTCCTGTGAATGGAATCGTCTGCGCGCCGCCGATCCCGGCGGGCGCCAAGGGCGGCGGCTGCGCCATGCTGTTCACCGACGACGCCATGCCGCGCGTGTCGGCCGGCGCGAGCTTGATCTGGAATTCGCCGTTCGGTCCGCTGCGCTTCGATTTCGCTTATCCGATCCTGCATCAGTGGTACGACCGCACGCAAATCTTCCAGTTCGGCGGCGGAACCCAGTTCTGATGCGGCGACCGGCTGCGCCAGCGGCGGACACTTACCCAGCCGCCGTGCGGCCGCACGCCGAGCTGACAGTTGCCGCGATCGTCGCCCTGACGGGGGCGCAACTGCCGCGGCAAGACCTGCGCGAACGGCGCATCCGCAATATCGCTGCGCTCGACGAAGCTGGCGCCGCCGATATCTGCTTCATCGACGTGGCGGCGCGCCGGCATGAACTGGCGGCCACCCATGCGGGTGCCTGTTTTGTCTTGCCGGGCCTTGCTTCATCGGCGCCGCCCGGCCTCGCCGCGTTGCTCACCGAAGAGCCATGCCGGGCCTTCGTGACGGTGGCGCGTGAGCTGTTTGCCGACGCGCTACGCCCGTCCTCACTGTTCGAGGGCAGCGGCCGCGGCGCCGGTGCCCAGGTCCACGCCACCGCGCGCATCGAGGCCGGCGTCACAATCGATCCGCTAGCCGTGATCGGACCGCGGGCAGAGATCGGCGCCGGCACGGTGATCGGCGCCGGCGCCGCTATTGGGCCCGACGTGCGCATCGGCCGGCACTGCGCGATCGGCCCCGGCGTGACCGTCGTCCATGCCCTGATCGGCGATCACGTCACTGTTCATTCCGGCGTGCGCGTGGGCGAGCCTGGATCCGGCTTTCCGCCAGAGACCGAACAGCATCGCAAAATCCCGCAGACCCGGCGTGTTATCATCCAAGACGGGGTGGAAATCGGCGCCAACTCGGCTATCGAACGCGGTTCCATCCGGGACACTGTAATCGGCGAGGGCACCACGATCGACAGTCTCGTGCGAGTAGCGCGCGACGTTGGCGTCGGCCGCCATTGCTCGATCGCGGCGCAGGCCGGCCTGGAAGGTGGCGTGACGGTGGAAGATTTTGTCATAATAGGAGGGCAGGCCTGGGTTGCCGCCGACGTGACGATCGGCGAAAGCGCGGTCATCGCCGGGCAGAGCAGCGTCAAGGCGGATGTGGCGGGCGGCGCCGGCGGCGAGCCGGGCGCCGCGAAGTCGAGCGAGGACAGGCCATGAACAACGAAACGGTCGAGGCCGCGGAGATCAGCGAAATCTTGCGGCTATTGCCGCACCGCTACCCGTTCGTCATGGTCGACCGCATCATCGAGATTCGCGGCGAGGAATCCGCCATCGGCATCAAAAACGTCACCATCAACGAGCCGCAGTTTCTCGGCCATTTCCCTGAATACCCTGTGATGCCCGGCGTCTTGATGCTCGAGGGCATGGCACAGACCGGAGCCGTCGTGGTCTTGCGACGCGTGAATTTAGAGGAAATGCGCGCGATGTACCTGTTGACCGTCGACCAGGCGAAGTTTCGCAAGCCCGCATTGCCTGGTGATCGCATCGAATATCACATCAACAAAAAGTCCCAGCGCGGCAACATGTGGTGGTACCGCGCCGAAGCCAAGGTCGACGGCACGCTCATCGCCGAAGCAATCATCGGTGCGATGCTTGGCGGGGCCAGATCGTGATCGATGCGACGGCGCGCGTAGCGGACGGCGCGCGCATAGGCGACGGCGTTGAGATCGGGCCGTATTGCGTGATCGGCCCGCAAGTAGAGATTGGCGACGGCGCGCGGCTCATCGCGCACGTCCACGTCACGGGCGTCACCATGATCGGCGCCGGCACCGTGGTCTATCCGTTCGCTTCGCTCGGCACGCCGCCGCAATCGGTGCATTATCGCGGCGGCGCGACGCGGCTCGTCGTCGGCCCGCGCTGCGAGTTGCGTGAAGGGGTCACCATGAACACCGGGACCGAGGATGGCGGCGGCATCACCCAGGTTGGCGAGGGTTGCCTGTTCATGGTTGGCTCTCATGTCGGCCACGATTGCCACGTCGGCAACTCCGTCACGTTTGCCAACAACGCCGTGATCGGCGGTCACGTCACCGTTGGCGACAATGTGTTTCTCGGCGGTCAGGCCGCCGTTCATCAACGCGTGCGGATCGGCGAAGGCGCGATGCTTGCCGGATTGTCGGGCGCCTCGGGCGATCTCATCCCTTTCGGCTTTGCGTCAGGCGGCCAGATCGCGGATCTCGTCGGGTTGAATGTCGTCGGCCTGACGCGCCGCGGCGCGTCGCGCGCCGATCTGCATCGGCTGCGTCGCGCCTATCGCGCCCTGTTCTTGGGCGAAGGCGTATTTGCCGATCGGGTCGATGCGGTCGCAAAGGATTTTGCCGGCGATCCGCTGGTGGAAAAAATGATCGCATTCATCCGCGCCGGCAGCAAACGCTCCTTGATCAAACCCGCTCAGCAGCAGCACCGCCATGAGCAGCGTCACGATCCCGTCTGATCCGCAGATCGCCGCTGCGCCGCAAGGCGAGCCGTCCGCCGGGCGCTCGATCGCATTGATCTGCGGCGGCGGCGCATTTCCGGGCGCCGTGGCCGAAGCCATTGCGCAGCGCGGCTTGCGGCCGGTCATGTTCGGCATCAGGGGCTGGGCCGATCCGAAGGTGGTTGAGCGCCACGCTCATCATTGGATCGCGCTCGGGCAGTCCGGGCGTTTTTTGCGTCTGGCGCGCGGTGAAGGATGCCGCGAAGGGCTGTTCATCGGCACGCTGCTGCGGCCGCCGATCAGCCAAATCCGGCTCGACTGGCACACCGTTCTGATGATGCCCCGCATCGTGCGCACATTTCGTGGCGGTGACGATCGCCTGCTGTCAGGGATTGCACGCCTCCTCGAGGGAGAAGGCCTTCGCATCATCGGTGTCGCCGATGTCGCCCCCGAAATCGTCGTGCCGGAAGGCGTGCTCGGCCGCTACCAACCCTCGGCGCGCGACCGCGCCGATATCGCACGCGCCCTGCAAATGATCGCGGCGCTCGGCCCTTTCGACGTCGGCCAGGCTGCGGTGATCGCCCACAACCACGTGCTCGCGGTCGAGGCGTCCGAAGGCACCGACAACATGCTCAATCGCCTGGTCGAGCTGCGCGCGCAGCGTCGCGTCACCGCACCGGCGGGTACTGGCGTGCTGGTCAAGGCGCCAAAGCCGGGCCAGGATCGCCGCTTCGATCTGCCGGCGATCGGTCCGCAAACGGTCGCGAGCGTGGCGCGCGCCGGACTTGGCGGCATTGCGGTAACCGCTGGCAGCGCGATCATCGCCGAGCCGGCCGAGATGATCGCCGCGGCTGATCGGGCCGGTGTGTTTCTTGTCGGTGTGGCCGGGGACGGGACGCGATGATGCACGCACCGCAGCAACGTGCGCCGCGGTCGCTCGCGATCGAATTGATCGCGGCCGAGGAATCCGGCGACGCCTTGGGTGCGGCGTTGGCGCGTGCGCTGGTCGAGCGCGAAGGTGCCGTCCTGAGACTTTCGGGCGTCGGCGGACGCGCCATGGCGGCGGCCGGCATTACCAGCCCATTTCCGATCGACGACCTCTCGATCATCGGCGTCACCGCAATCCCACGGCGGCTTCCCATGATCTTGCGCCGCATCCGCGAGACCGCCGACGCAGTGGTCGCGGCGCAGCCCGATGCACTTGTCCTCATCGACAGTCCGGATTTCACCCACCGGGTCGCGCGGCGCGTGCGGCGCCGCGCGCCGTCGATTCCGATCATCGACTATGTCTCGCCGACCGTATGGGCATGGCGGCCATGGCGCGCGCGCGCGATGCGCCGCTACGTCGATTGCGTGCTGGCGATCCTGCCATTCGAGCCGGCAGCCCATCTGCGGCTCGGCGGGCCGCCATGCGTCTATGTCGGCCACCCGCTGATCGAACGGCTGGCGGAGTTGCGGCCGAACGCGGGTGAGATGCAGCGGCGACAAAGCGATCCGCCGCTAATCCTAATGTTGCCGGGAAGTCGATCGAGCGAGATTCGCCGGCTGCTCGCGATCTTTGGCGCTGCGATCGGGCAGGTGGCGGCACGGCTTGGTCCGCTTGAGCTCGTGCTGCCGACCATGCCGCATCTTTTGGCGCGGGTGCGCGAGGGCGTCGCTGCCTGGCCGGTGCAGCCGCGCATCGTGGTCGACCCCGCCGAAAAGTGGGCGCAATTTCGTAAAGCGCGTGCGGCGCTGGCGGCCTCCGGCACCGTGACGCTCGAGCTGGCGCTGGCCGGCATTCCGACTGTCGCCGCCTATCGCATACCCGCCGTCGAGTGGATCGGCGCGCGGCTGGCTCGGCTGCCGGAACTCTTCAGCATCATACTCGCCAACCTGGTGATCGGCGAA
>JASHXZ010000317.1 GCA_030043285.1 Xanthobacteraceae bacterium
CCAGTCGCGGCCGAGATGGAGCGCATGCTTGTTGGCGTCGAACAGTTTTTCCTTACCCTTGTACTGCTCGCCGATCAGCCTCTCGATCTCGGCCACGTCCATGTCGAGCAAAGCGGCGAGCGCGCCGAGATAGATGATGTTCTTGAACAGCTGGCGCTGCCGCGGTTCGGAATATTCGCGGTTGCAGATCGCGGTCAGCGGCACGCCGATGACATTGATGTCGTCGCGGAATTTCGATTTCGGCATCGGCTTGGTGCAGTCGTAGAGCAGATAGCCGCCCGGCTCTATGGAAGCGACATCCTTGTCCCAGGTCTGCGGATTCATCGCCACCATGAGGTCGGTGCCGCCGCGGGCGCCGAGATGGCCGGCTTCCGAGATGCGCACCTCGTACCAGGTCGGCAGACCCTGAATGTTGGACGGAAAGATGTTGCGCGGCGCGACCGGAATCCCCATGCGCAGCACGGCGCGGGCGAACATCTCGTTGGCGCTCGCCGAACCGGAGCCGTTGACGTTGGCGAACCGGACGACGAAATCGTTTACGCTTTGAAGTGGCATGCTTGTTCCGCGTGAGTCATGTCGATCAGGTATTTCTGCATGTCCCAGGCGCCGGTGGGGCAACGTTCGGCGCACAGGCCGCAGTGCAGGCAGACATCCTCGTCCTTGACCATGACGCGGCCGGTCTTGAGGCTGTTGCCGATATAGAGGTCCTGCGTCACGTTCTGCGCCGGCGCCTGCAGCCGGGTGCGCAGCTCGGCTTCTTCGCCGTTCTGCGTGAAGGTGATGCAGTCCATCGGACAGATGTCGACGCAGGCGTCGCATTCGATGCAGAGCTGGCCGGTGAATACAGTCTGCACGTCGCAATTGAGGCAGCGCTCCGCCTCCTTCAAGGCGAGCTCGACGTCGTAGCCGAGCTCGACCTCGGACTTGATGTCGCGCAACGACAACGCTTTGTCGCGGTGCGGCACGCGGTAGCGCTTATCGAGCGCGATCTCGTTGTCGTAGGACCATTCGTGGATGCCCATCTTCTGGCTGGCCACATTCATCTGCGGCGGCGGCCGCACCGAGACGTCTTCGCCGCGGCAGAAGCGGTCGATCGAGATCGCCGCGTCATGGCCGTGCGCGACCGCCCAGATGATGTTCTTCGGTCCGAACGCCGCGTCGCCGCCGAAGAAGACCTTCGGGTGGGTGGAGCCCATGGTCTTCGGATCGACCTTGGGCATGTCCCACTTGCTGTCGAACTCGATGCCGCAATCGCGCTCGATCCAGGGAAACGCGTTTTCCTGGCCGACCGCGACCAGCACATCGTCGCAAGGAAAATGCTGATCGGGCTCACCGGTCGGAACAAGGTCGCGACGGCCCTTGGCATCGCGCACCGCCTTGACCTTTTCGAACACCACGCCGGTGAGCTTGCCGTTATCGTGGGTGAACTCCTTGGGCACGAGGTAATTGAAGATCGGGATGTCCTCGTGCATGGCGTCTTCCTTCTCCCAGGGAGACGCTTTCATTTCCTCGAAGCCGGAGCGCACCACGACCTTGACGTCATCGCCGCCGAGCCGGCGCGAGGAGCGGCAGCAATCCATGGCGGTGTTGCCGCCGCCAAGCACGATGACGCGCTTGCCGATGCGGTCGATGTGGCCGAACGAGACGCTGGACAGCCAATCGATGCCGATGTGGATGTTCTTGGCCGCTTCGTTGCGGCCGGGAATGTCGAGGTCGCGGCCGCGCGGCGCACCGCAGCCGACGAAGACCGCGTCGAAATTCTCGCTGAGCAGCGCTTTCATGCTGTCGATGCGCTTGCCGCCGACGAATTCGATGCCGAGATCGACGATGTATTGGCACTCTTCGTCCAGCACGCTTTCCGGCAGGCGGAATTTCGGAATTTGCGTGCGCATCATGCCGCCGACCTGCGGGTCCTGGTCGAACACGATGCATTCGTAGCCCATGGGGGTGAGGTCGCGCGCCACTGCGAGCGAAGCGGGGCCGCCGCCCACGAGCCCGATGCGCTTGCCGTTCTTCTGTGCCGCCGGCTTCGGCAGCCTGGCGCGGATGTCATCCTTGAAGTCGGCGGCGACGCGCTTTAGCCGGCAGATCGCCACCGGCTCGGCTTCGACGCGGCCGCGCCGGCAGGCCGGCTCGCACGGCCGGTCGCAAGTCCGCCCCAAAATGCCGGGGAAGACGTTGGATTCCCAATTGATCATGTAGGCGTCGCTGTAGCGGCCCTCGGCGATCAAACGGATGTATTCGGGTACCGGCGTATGCGCCGGGCAGGCCCACTGACAGTCCACCACTTTGTGGAAGTAGTCCGGAGCCGAAATGTCGGTAGGTTTCATTGACTCCTCTTGCCCGCAGCATCCGAGCGGTACGCACGCTGCGCGGACCGGCGCCCCCACGGTTTGGCCCCACCGCCGAATCCGAGCCCGGATAGTAGTCGAGCGGGATGCCGATTTCCACCGCTTCCGCTTGTCATAACAGGGTTTTGTCGCTCTTGGTCCTTAACAACAGCGCGATTGGCGGGGGGAACTTTGCCGCACCCGGGCGACTTTCTCGCCGCAATCCGCAGATTTGAGGTAAGAAGTTGAATATATTGGCTATTTTGTGCCCTGGCGAGCGGCGCTTTGGGTGTGGGCACCGGGTTCGTCGCTGAAGGTTAAAAAGTCGCATGGCCGAGCCCACCAACGGCGGCTCCACCGCCAACCCCATAGAGGCCACGCGCCGCATGGCACGGCCGGCCTTGCCGCGCCGGTTCTATGCGCAAGCGAATGCCGCCGGTGAGGCCAATGCGTATGCGGTGCGGCTCGACGACAAGACAGTACACACGCCGGCCCACCGCACTCTCGCGGCGCCCACACTCGCGCTGGGGCAGGCCATCGCCGCCGAATGGCAGGCGCAACGCGACGTGATCGACCCGGCGACAATGCCGCTGACGCGCCTCGCCAACGTTATCATCGATGGTGTTGCCGATCGTCCGCAACCTGTCGCCGACGAGATTGCCAAGTATGCGGCCTCCGATCTTTTGTTCTACCGCGCGGCGACGCCATCCGAACTGGTGGAGCGGCAGCGGCGCCATTGGGATCCGGTTCTGGCCTGGGCCGGCGAAGTCTTGGGCGCGCGGTTTGCGACGGGAGAAGGCGTCGTGCACGTCGCGCAGTCGGAGGAAGCGATGGCGGCAATCCGCGCTGCCATTCCGGGCGAGCCCTGGTCGCTTGGTGCGCTGCATGCCGCAACAACGCTCATGGGTTCGGCGCTGCTGGCGCTGGCGCTGGCGCAGCGCAGGCTTTCGATCGAGGAGGCGTGGCAGGCCGCCCATGTCGATGAGGATTGGAACATGGAGCAATGGGGTTGCGACGCCTTGGCGCTTGAGCGCCGCGCAACGCGATTCGCCGAACTGCGGGCGGCCGCGACCGTGCTCGATCTGCAGCGCGCATTTCGTTGACGAGGCATCGAGGCAAAGCGCAAAACCAGCCGAGTGCGGACGGAGGAACAGGTGGACGCGCCGGTTTCGGTTGAAGTGGCCAAACATGCGCTGCTGGCAGCCGGGCTTATTCTCGCCATCGGCACCGCGGCCGGCCTCCTCGCGCGGCAACTGCGCATTCCCGACATCGCGCTGTTCCTGATCGCCGGTATCGTGGTCGGTCCGCAAGCTTTCGGCCTGATCGATCTTGAGGCCGGCTCGCCGCTCTACCAGATCCTGCTGCTGTTTGGCGCCAGCTACATTCTATTCGACGGCGGCGCCGCGCTGCGGCTCGACGTGCTTAAGCGGATATGGATCACCATCGCCGTCATTGCCACGGTGGGCGTGTTGATCACGGCGGCAATCACCGGCGCTGCCGCGCATTTGTTGCTCGGCGCGCCATGGCTCGTGGCGATGCTGTTGGGCGCGGTCTTGGCTCCGACCGATCCGGCGACGCTGATTCCGATCTTCCGTCAGATGCATGTGCGGGAACGCTTGGCGCAAATGCTGACTTGCGAATCCGCGTTCAATGATCCCACGGCGGCGATCGTCACTTTCGCGGTCCTGCGCGTGGCGATGGGAATCGGCGAATTTTCGTTCTCGTCCTCGCTGTTGATCATGCTCCAGCAAGCTGTGGTCGGCATCATTGCCGGCCTTGTGCTCGGCTATCTCGCCGCGCTCCTGATTGCGCACGAGCGCTGGGGTTTTCTCCTGGAATATGCGCCGCTGGTCACGCTGATGGCGGTGATCGGCGCCTATTTTGCCGCCGACGGCGTGCAGGCGAGCGGCTTTATGGCCGTGTTCGTGTTCGGCATCGTGCTCGGAAACAAGGATGCCTTCGGGTTCAAAATGTCGCTCGCCGAGCAGCAGCGGCTCGACCAGTTCGTGACGACGACGGCATTCATCATGCGTCTGTTCATCTTCACGCTGCTCGGTACGCAGGTCGATTTCCGCCTGATCAATCTTTATCTCGTTCCCGGCGTAGCCGTCGTCGCGATCTTCATGGCGGTGGCGCGGCCGGTAGCGGTATTTTGCTGCGCGCTACCCGACCGGCGCGCGCGATGGAGCCGCAACGAGCTGCTGTTCATGTGCTGGACCAGGCAGACCGGCGTTATTCCGGCTGCGCTCTCCGGCATCCTGCTCGGTGTCAAGGCGCCCGGCGCGCAGCTGATTGCTTCGGTCACGTTCATCGCCATCCTTATGACGATCCTGATCCAGGCGCCGACTGCGCGCTGGCTGGCTGGCAAACTCGACCTGCTGGAAGATCACAAATAGCCGGCGCTGCAACCGTCACGCGGGTCCAG